>JBCCHV010000005.1 GCA_039028635.1 Acidobacteriota bacterium | reverse complement strand
GACCAAAGGCCACCCACGCTACCTTAAATTCAGGAAGTTCCCACAGACATATCGTTTTGACCGCACTGGCAGAGACAATGTATTTGCCATCGGGACTAAAGGCAATGCTTGTTCACCCCCGACCTCGGCGCCCCTCGTGGGCCGAAAATTTCGCGATCCTCGACTTTTCCTGCTGTTTTCCAGGGGGGCTAGAGGCGCCTCCCTCGGGCCTGCGCGGCCCGCCAGCACGCACATGTCGTGCGGTCTTAACCCCCGACCTCGGCTCCCGCTGGGCGGCGCCTCGTCGGGGGCGCCCAGCCCGCTGTGCTCGGAGCCCCTCGTGGACCGAAACTCCGCGATCCTCGACCGGCAGCGCTGTTAGGGCAGCCGGAAGGTGATTTCGAGTTGCGGGCCGGTGGTGCCTTCGCGGCTGAAGTAGCGCTTGGTGGTGGGGGCTTCGGTCTCTTCTCCGATGGCGATCCAGCCGAAGTTGGTGGCCGGTTCGGCGAGCCAGCGCTGAACGTCCGGCGCCAGCCCCATCCATTCGTAAGTGCCTTCCTGATCGACGGCGATTTCGGCGCTGGCTTCGGCGACGTAGTCGCCGCCGGCTTCCTGCCAGAGCTGCTGGTCGTAGAAGCGGTGTAGCCAGGTGGCGTCGTCCGGACGGGCCTGAGCACCGCCACCGCCGCCGCCCAGGTGGTCGGTGCTCGAGCCTGCCTCTCCCCAGTCGGCGAGCAGGCGATGAAGGCGCACCGGCGACGGACCGCAACGAGTACGGTCGACGGTCATCTCGAGCTTGGCAGAGACGATTTCGGCGCTTGCCGGCAAGGCGCCCAGGTCGAAGCGCAGCAGGGCGCGGCGATTCTTGGGTCCGAGGCCGGTGAACAGCCACTGGCCAGCGCCGCTCGAGAGCTCACCGAGGGCGGGCTCGCTCTGGCGGTTGTCTTCGAACAGGGTGGTGTCGCGATCCGGCAGGAGGCGCACCGTTTCGGCGCTGCCAGGGCTGGTCGTCATCATCAGCCCGAGAACGAGGGCGACGCCTTGAAGGGTTCTGCGCATAAAGCAAAGGGGCCGCCGAAGCCGCCCCTTCTGGTCCTCCATCTTTCGCCTTCGGTCAGGCGTCGAGACGCCGCAGGCGGTAGAAAGCGAAGCCGGCGAGCAGCAGCCCCATCGCCAGCAGGCCCCACTGCGACATGGTGGGAATCTCCGCCGCCGGGGTTCCCAGGCTCAGCACCAGCGTCGGCTGGTCCGGGGCGCCCAAGGCCGTTTCCAGGGTGCCTTCGCGGCTGATCCAGCGCTTGGCGGAGAAGGTGTCGATGTCGCTCTCGTCGCCGACCAGGATCCATCCGTGGTTGCTCGACGGATCGTCGATCCAGGCCTGCACGTCGGCAGCGAGGCCCGCGGTCTCCCACTGGTAGTTGCCGACGCCGCCGATCGTCTGGATGGCGCTCGGCGCGGCCACGAAGTCACCGCCCTCGGTGGTCCAGAAGTCGCTGTCGAAGAAGGTGTGGCGCCAGGTGGCGTCGCCGGTCTGGGCCGGGGCGCCGGTGCCACCGCCGCCGCCGCCGCCGCCGTCGACGGAGGAGTCGGAAGCGCCCTCGCCCCAGGCCGCGGTGACGCGGTGGACGGCGACGTCGGTGTCGCCGACGATGCTGCGGTCCATGGTGAGCAAGAGGGTGGCGTTGAGCACCGGAGTGCCGGGAGCGATGGCGCTGGTGTCGAAGCGCACCAAGGCGCGGCGCAGCGCGGTGGCGTTGCCGGTGAACAGATGTGGTCCGGCGCCGTTGCTGACGTCCGAGCTACCGGCGCTGCCGTCGTCGGCGGGCACTTCGAACAAGGTGTTGTCTTGGTCCGCGATGAGGAGAGTCTGAGCCTGAGCGGTGCCGGCCAGCAGAGCGATGACGGCAATAAACAGCAAAATCCTGCGAGACATAGTCGAGCTCCTATGGGTCGGCGCTGGTTTTGGACGGACCCCGCCTGCGCCGCTGTCAGTTCAACGCGCAGGACTATATCCCACTGTACGTATCGGCGAACCGTCGCAGGCCCCGGCCGAGGCCTTCGCGGCGGGGTAGCTCGCCCTTCTCTCGAGGTTTCCGCTGCGCGTCCGTATGTCCCCGAATCTGCTGCGTTCTCCGTCGCCTGCTCTCCTCGCAGTACGTCAAGTACGGCGGCGTCGTGGCAGCGACGGATGCCTTCATCTTCAAGAACCTACGGCCTCTCGCGAGGAAACCTCGTGAGAAGGGCGGGTTAGAGTGTTCCCGCCATGAGCGACTACCAAGACCACAATCGTGCCGCCTGGGACCGCGAGGTCGAGCGCGGTAATCCCTGGACCCGCCCGGTGACGTCGCAGCAGGTGGCGGCGGCGAGGCGGGGTGACTGGAGAGTTGTGCTCACCAATCAGCTGCCGGTGCCGCGTCACTGGTTTCCGCCCCTGGCGGGCTCGGACGGTCTCTGCTTGGGCGGTGGCGGCGGTCAGCAGGGGCCCATCCTGGCCGCTGCCGGAGCTCGGGTGACGGTCTTCGACCTGTCGCCGCAGCAGCTCGAGAGGGATCGCCAGGTGGCCGAGCGCGACGGACTCGAGCTGACCGTCGAAGAGGGCGACATGGGCGATTTGAACTGCTTCGACGACGACTCCTTCGACTGGATCTTCAATCCGGTGTCGAACTGCTTCGTTCCCGAGGTGCGCGGCGTTTGGCGCGAGTGTGCGCGGGTGCTGCGTGGCGGGGGTGTCTTGATGACCGGCTTCGCCAACCCGACCCTCTTTCTCTTCGAGGAAGGCGACGAGTCCTTGGTGGTGCGCCATGGCCTGCCCTACGCGGACTCCGAGGCCCTGCCGGCGGAGGTGCTCGCTGAGCGTCGCGATCCGCTGGTCTACGGCCACACCCTGGACGACCAGATCGGGGGCCAGCTCGCCGCCGGCTTCCAGCTGACGGACCTCTATGAAGACCGCGACCCGGACGAGGCCCTGTCGCGCTATATCGCCAACTATCTCGCCACCCGGGCCGTGCTGACGCCTTGACCGGCGGTCGGCGCTCCCTTGGTGGCGGCCGCCGAGGTGCCCCGAGCCCCGACGACCTCGTTGTACCATCGCAGGGTGCGAGCGAGCTTCCGATGGATGCGCTGGACTCTCGCCGTCGCGCTGCTGGCGGCGGCGGTCCCGCTCTGGGCCGAGGAGCAGGATCCGCCGGCGGTTTCCCCCGCCGGTGACAGCTACCAGCGCTGGCTGGACGATGTCCAGCCGCTGATTTCGCCGCGCGAACGGGAGGTCTTTCTCGCGCTCACCGAGGACTATCGGCGCGAAGCCTTCATCAACGAGTTCTGGCGGGTGCGGGATCCCTTCCCGGAGACCTCGCGCAACGAGCTGCGGGAACGCTGGGAGGGGCGCCTCGAGGAAGCGCGCCAGAAGTACGACGGCGAGGGCGACGAGCGGGCTCGGATGTATGCCGTCTTCGGTCCACCCCTGTCGGTGATCCCGGGGCGCTGCTCCGGCATCCTGGAGCCGCTCGAGATCTGGTACTACCGCGGCTCCGGTCGCCTTCGCGGGGATTTCTGGCTGGTCTTTCAGCAGCGCGGTAGCCGCTACATCCTGTGGTCGCCCTCGGGGGGACTGCGCGAGATCGCCGTCGGCCTGACCGGTTCGGCTCTCGCCGATGGCGGCTTGCTGCGGCAGGTGGCGGACCAGTGCTTTCGCGGGCCCGAAGTGGCGACGGCCCTGGCCGGCGCCGCCGACTACGAGCGCTTGCGGTCGAGCGGCCAGCTCTTTCCGGACCCCGGCTTCGAGTGGGTCCAGACAGTCCTCAGCCGCTCGACGGACATCCCGAGCGAAGGCGAGGCCTTCGAAGCCGAGTTTTCGGTGCAGTTTCCCGGTCGCTACCAGAGTCGCACCGTGTTGCAGGGGGTGATCGTCGTGCCGCCGGACAACATCGGTCCTTCGGACACCGCTCGCTATCCCTCCTACGATCTGGTGGTCGACGGTGAGATCCTGCGCAAGGACGCCCTCTTCGAGCGCTTCCGGTACAAGTTTCATTTTCCGCAGCAGGACGTCGCCGGTGAGATTCCGCTGCTCTTTCAGCGCTATCTGAGGCCCGGCGTCTACGAGCTCGTGGTGCGGGCCCAGGATCTCGGCTCGGGGCGCTTCTTCCGCCATCGCCAGAGTCTCGAGGTGCCCTTTGTCGCCTCGGCGGCGCGAGCCGAGACACGACCGGCGCCGGTCGATGTCGCGTCGGCGATCCCTGACCGCGCGGCCGAAGCCAATGCCTCCCTGAGCGATGGCGACTGGTCGGTGCGTTTGCTGCCGCCGCCCATCGGATTGCAGGTCGGCAACACCCGGGTCGAAGCGATCACCGCCGGCGAAGGCATTGCGCGGGTGCGCTTCGCCCTCAACGATCGACCAGTGATGACCAAGAGTCGGCCGCCCTACAGCGTCGAGATCAATCTCGGGGAGGGGCCTCGTATTCACCGGGTGGCGGCCATCGCCCTCGATGCCGAGGGGCGCGAGCTGGCGCGTGACGAGATCGAGATCAATGCCGGGCCCCACCGCTTCGCCATCCGCCTGATCGAGCCACAGCGAGGCAAGACCTACGAATCGAGCCTGCGGGCCTTGGCGGAGGTCGAGATCCCCGAAGGCGATCGTCTCGACCGGGTCGAGCTGTTCCTCAACGACACCCCGGTGGCGACTCTGTTCCAGCCACCCTTCGCCCACCCCATCCTGCTGCCGCCGAAGAGCGAGGTGGCTTACGTTCGGGCGGTGGCCTATCTCAGCGACGGCAACTCGGCGGAGGACCTGATTTTCGTCAACGCCCCCGAGCACCTCGACGAGATCGAGGTGCGCTATGTCGAGCTCTTCACCACCGTCCTCGATCGTCGCGGTAGGCCCGTCGGAGGCTTGACCAAGGACAACTTCAAGGTCTTCGAAGAGGGGGACGAGCAGCCGGTTCGGCGCTTCGAGCGAGTGGTCGATCTACCGATCTACGCCGGCATTCTGCTCGACAACTCGAGCTCGATGGTGGAGGAGCTCGACGAGGCCACCAAAGCGGCCCTCAAGTTCTTCGAGACCGTCCTGACGCCGAAGGATCGCGCCGCGGTGATGACCTTCAACCACGTTTCGGAGCTGGTGGTGCGCTTCACCAACAACCCGGAGGTGCTCGCCGGCGGAGTGGCGGGCATCGTGGCCGAGGGCGGCACGGCGCTCTACGACAGCCTGATCTACGCCCTCTACTACTTCAGCGGAATCCAGGGAAAGCGGGCCATCATCCTGCTGTCCGATGGCGACGATCAGGCCAGCGAGTACCGCTTCGACGACGCTCTCGATTATGCTCGCCGCTCCGGCGTGTCGATCTACACCATCGGTCTGGGGCTGCCGAGCGGCAACGTGCAGATTCGTTCCAAGCTCCAGCGCCTGGCCGACGAGACCGGTGGCCGTTCCTTCTTCGTCGAGCGCGCCTCCGGTCTGGGCAAGGTCTACGCTGCCATCGAGGAGGAGCTGCGGACGCAGTATCTGCTGACCTATCAAGCCCCCGAGGGCGACGACAAGCGCTTCCGTCGCATCTCAGTTGAGGTCGATCAGCCCGGCGCCGAAGCCAAGACGCTGCGGGGCTACTATCCGTGAGGAAGCTTTTTTCTTGAAACAAGATCTGGTGTTGGCTTCGGCATCGCCGCGGCGGCGGGAATTGCTGGCGAGCCTCGGCCTGGAGTTCGAAGTTCGTCCCGTCGATCTCGACGAGAGTCACCGCGCCGGCGAGACTCCGGAGGTGTTCGTGGCGCGGCTGGCGCGTGAGAAGGCCGCCGCTGCGGCGCGTCCCGGCGAGTGGGTGCTGGCGGCCGATACGGTGGTGGTGATCGATGGCGAGATTCTCGGCAAGCCCGCCGACGAGGCCGAGGCCCGCACGGTCTTGGCCCGAATCGCCGATCGCGAGCACGTCGTGTTCACCGGCGTCGAAGTGACTCGCGACGGTCGCCGTGCCGGCGGCGTCGAGCGAACTCGGGTGCGGATGAGGGCCCTGAGCGAAGCCCGGATCGCCTGGTACGTGGCCACCGGAGAGCCCCTCGACAAAGCCGGCTCCTACGCCATCCAGGGGCTCGGCGCCCTGCTGGTGGAGGCGATCACCGGCAACTACTCGAACGTCGTGGGCTTGCCCCTACCGCTCACCCATCGACTGTTCGCCGAGCTCGGCCGAGAGCTGCTGGATTTTCGCCCGTGACGGCGCCGGATCTGCCGCGGACAGTCTTGTCTCAGGGGGTGCCGCTGCCCGTCTTCCGCCTCGCCGGACGCTACCTGCGGGAGTACGAGGCCAAGATCCTGTATTGCAGCGGTCGTCTGAGCGAGGACGAGCTGTGGTGGTGCCCGGGACCGCGTAATCCCGAGAGCGGCCTCAACACGGTGGCCAACCTGCTGCTCCACCTGCGCGGCAATCTCTGCACGTGGATTCTCTCGGGGATTGGCGGGATTCCCTTCAAGCGCCGCCGCCGCGCCGAGCTCACGGCGGCCCACAGTCACTCCCGAAGTCAGCTCGAAGCCGGTCTCTCGCAGACGGTGGCGCGTTCCGTGGAGGTTCTCGAGAGGTTGGATCCAGCGGCCGCCGACACTCCTCTCAACATCCAGGGATACGACACCGACACCCTCGGGGCGGCCTTCCACGCCGTCGAGCACATGAGCTACCACACCGGTCAGATCGTCCTGCTCAGCAAGCAGATTCTGGGTTCTCGCACCCAGATCGAGTTCTACCCTCAACACGCCCACGAGTAGTGCACCGGCGGTCGCGCCGACCGGCCCGGTCAGGGCGAGAGCAGCTCTTCCAGTCGCAGGCCACGGTGGGCGAGCCAGCGCCGCTCGAGGCCGCGGGTCGAGAGCTCTTCACCGAGAGCGCTGGCCAGGGCCTGGTTGGCTCGGCTCATCAGCAGCGGGGCGCGTTGCGGGTCGAGATCGGCGAGGGCCGAGCAGATCAGAGCGGCTCCGGCCTGAAGTCGGCCGCGGTCGAGGGTCAGCAGGCCGCGATGAAGTCGTGCAACGGCGCCATAGAAGCGGTTGCCGGCGCCGCGAAACAACCAGCTGGCGCGATCCAGCAGGCGGAGGGCGAAGGTCTTGCGTCCGGCGTGGCGCTCGAGCTCGGCACGCAGCAGCAACAGGTGCGGCTCCTGATGGCCGGGATGCTGCCGGTCGCGGCCGGCGCGCCAGGCGACCCGGGCCGCGCGGTCGCGGTCCGCCGCCAAGCAGGCGAAGCCGCGCAGAGCCCAGGCCTGACCGGAGAGGTCGAGCGGCGGCGGATTCTCTCTCGCCAGCCGGTCACAGGCCGCGCTGGCCAGGCGAGCGGCGGCCTCGGCGTCGGTCTCGCCGCGCCAGACTCGCGCATCGGCGTCTTCGACCAGGAGCGAGCAGAGGGACCAGGTGACGGGCTCGTCCAGGTTGTGCAGAAAGATCAGTCGTCCAGCGACCGGGTGACGCCGCCAGCGCGCCAGGATCTCCTCGGCGGCTCGGTTGTCGCGCGCCAGTCGACTGCGGTGTCGGCGCAGGGCTGCGAGGCTGCGCTCGAAGGCGAGCTGGTAGGCCTTGCGATGCTGGGCTTTACGAAAGGAGTCCGGTGGAGGGAGCGGAGATCGCGGTGTGGTCATGGGCTGTCCTGGCGGTCGAGGTCAATATTTTAAGAATAATCTTAATTATTGTAGTGCACCGCCTCCCCAAGCTCAAGCAGGACCTCGTCGCGGCGCTTCTCGGGCTCCTCCGACGCGGTGATAGACTCCGTCGTCCAGCGCCGCTGGTAAGCGCTTCCCGGTCGGTCATCCGAAGCCATGATGAAGAAATCAATTCCACCGAAGAGTGTGATCTTCGACTCGACCCCCGAGATCTACGCCACCGATCCGCGGGGGGCGTTTTTCTTTCCGCTGGTGCTCGATGGCGAAGAGCGCTTCGACACCTCGCTCTACGACGAGGTGCGGTTCGTGATCTCTCTCTGGCATCCCTCCGGTTCCCGCTCGATCGACCTCGACCGGGCCTATGTCGAGCTGCAGGCGAACTTCGCCGCGGTCGATCCCCACTGGACCAAGATCGCCGAGATCGAGCCCGTGGTGCCGGCTTACAACGGAGGCGAGACCTTCGATGGCTGGATCGTGTTGCCGGTGCTGGGGGCGGATAGTGCCTTCGCCGTCGTCGGCAGCGGCTTCGATCCGCGGGCGCGCCTGCAGATTCGCGCCAGCGCCTACATGGTGGCCTGAACCGAGGCCGCTGGGGAGCGGTTTTGGAACTCGCACCACGGTGGCGGTGAGCTGAGGAACTTCGAGCCATGAAACATCACGAATTTCTTGCCCGATTGGCTCGCCGAGCCGACACCAAGGTGATCCTGCTGGTGCTCGATGGGGTCGGTGACTTGCGCACCGCCGACCAGCCCAAAACGGCCCTCGAGGTGGCGGCGACGCCCCATCTCGACGCTCTCGCCGCGCGCTCGGCCCTCGGCAGGATCCACCCGGTGCTGCCCGGAGTCACTCCCGGCAGTGGTCCCGGTCACCTCGCCCTCTTCGGCTTCGACCCGACGGATCCGGCGGCGGATATCGGCCGGGGCGTGCTCGAGGCCCTCGGTTTGGGAATCGAGATCGGCGCCCGAGATCTCGCCATTCGCGGCAACTTCGCCACTGCCGACGCCTCCGGCAATCTCAGCGATCGTCGGGCCGGACGCATTCCGACGGCCGAGTCGGAGCGCCTGTGCGCCAAGATGGCCGCCGCCTTGGCGGCCGACCCCCCTTCCGGGGTCGAGGTTTTGGTGCGGGCCGGCGAGGGCTATCGCTTCGTGCTGCGGCTGCGCGCCGATGGTCTCTCGGCGGCGGTGGCCGACACCGACCCGCAGCGCCTCGGCGTGCCGCCCCTGCAGCCGAAAGCTCGCGACGAAGGGGCCGCGGCCACTGCCCACCTGTTGGCCGAGTTGCTCGATCGGCTCCACGCCGTCATCGCCGACGAGCCGCGGGCCAATCGCCTGCTGTTGCGCGGTATTTCGCGGCTGCCCGATCTACCCTCGATGGCCGATCTCTACCGCCTCCGCCTGGGAGCCTTCGCCGGCTATCCCCTGTACCGCGGGGTGGCCTCGGTCTGTGGCATGGAGGTGGTCGAGTGCGGCAAGCGAATCGCCGACTTGCTCTCCGCCGTGGCGGCTCGCTGGGACGACTTCGATTACTTCTTCCTGCACGTCAAGCAGACCGACATGATGGGCGAGGACGGCAATCTCGCCGGCAAGGTCGAGGTCCTCGAAGAGGTCGACGCGGCCCTGCCGCGGCTGCTCGATCTCGCCCCGGACGTGGTCGCCATCACCGGCGATCACTCGACGCCGGCAGCGATGAAGGCTCATAGCTGGCATCCGGTGCCTCTGCTGCTTTGGTCCGAGCGCTGTTTCGTCGACGATGGCCGCGCCTTCGACGAGCTCGAGGCGGCTCGCGGTCACCTCGGCACCTTCCCCTCCCGTCAGCTTCTTGGCCTGATGCTGGCCAATGGCGGCCGCCTGGCCAAGTACGGCGCCTGAGCGGAGTCACAGGCCCGGCGACGGTGGTCGGAAGCGCAGCTCGATGCGTTGCCGACCGATCTCTCCGGCGAGCGTCGTCGGGATTGCAGGCAAGGCATCGGCCTCCAGCGGGCTGACGCCGCAGGGACTGTAGATCCGGCCTCCGGTGGGCCCCAGCTCGACCAAGTAGTCTCCGCCCCGTTGCGACTCTGCGAGCCAGCGGCTGAGGTCGTCCTTCTTCTCCGGATTCCAGCGACAGCGAGAGAGGAGGCAGCCGGCGGACTTCAGCCGGGATTCTGCGCCCTCATGGTGAAGGGTGGCGGGGCCGAGATCTTCAACGGCGAGGAGCGGACCTCGGGTGCCTGCGAAGAAGGCCCGTGCGGTGGCGAACATGTCGCCGCCCCAGGAGGAGTTCGAGAGCAGGGCGACGGCGGTTGCACTCGGAACGTGGATCAAGACCACGCTGCGGGCGCCATCGGTGATCCCGGAGTGGTGGAAGAAGGTCTCGCCCGTGGGGCCTGTTTGGCGCCGCCAGCCGAGGGCGATCTCATACCGCCGGTCCCGGACCGGCTCTCCCGAGGCAAGTCTCTGGACGGTCAAGATTCGGTCGCGGATTTCGGGCGTTGGAACTCTGCCGGCGGCAAATCGACTGGCGAGGCGAGCGAGGTCGGTCGCGTTGGCGCCGAGTCCGGCGCCGCCATGGCTATAGGTGAAGTTGCGTCGGCGTGCTGGTCGCACCGAGCGACCGTCTAGGGAGTAGAAGTGCGTCGAGTTCGACGGCCCCGGCTCGGCGCCGAGGGCCTGGAGGGATTCCAGGCCTTCAGCCTCGGCCAGCTCCCGCACGAGGGTCGCGAAGGGGCGGCCCGTCGCCGCTTCGATCATCGCCGCCGCCAAGGTATAGCCGAAGGTCGAGTAGAGATACTCACGGCCCGGCGCCGCGGCGAGGAGATGGGGCTCGACGATGGCGAGGGCGGCGCGGCTCGAGGCGTAGGTGTGATCGAGATCGACCCGAATCGAGGGGTGATAGTGGGAGACGCTGCCGGTGTGGGCGAGGAGCTGAGCGAGAGTCGCTTTGTGTGCCATGGGTAGCAGGTCCGAGACGCGGGTCTCGAGGTCGAGGCTGCCGGCATGCAGGGCTCGGGCGACCACCAGCGAGGTGACCGCTTTCGAAACGCTGGCGAGACGGAACAGGGTCTGACCGTCGACCGGCGTGGCGTGGTCGACATTGCGCAGACCGGTGGCGCCACTCCACAGCAGCTCACCGTCAACGGCCACCGCGGCGGCCAGGCCGGGAACGGCGGTCGAGCTCCGGAGCTGGTCGAGGGTTTGGTCGAGGTCTTCGGTCCGCAGCTCTTCGAGGGACAGGGAGACTTCGGTCGGTCGCGGGCTGGAGCCGGTGTACTGAAACCGTCTCACCGCCCAGCCCTGGAGGGCATGCTCGGTGAGATGCCCGGCGGCGTCGGCCAGGCGGATCTGCCGCAGGCGGTGCCGTTCGTCGTACTCGTACTGCACCGCGTGGTAGCCGCGCCGGAGGTGGTTCACGGCGACACCCTGCTCATCGAAATAGCTCAGCTGGCGTCGGCGCAATCCGTCTTCATGCCAGCCGATGCGAATCTCCGCGAACCCCAGCTCGGGATTGTTCTTGAGCCGACCGGCGAGATCTTGGAAAGTGCTCCGGGTCATGTTTCCGAAGTCGTCGTAGTGTCGCTCTGAGCGCCACCAGCCGTAGTCGTTGTAGGTC
The DNA here is from genome assembly GCA_039028635.1 of Acidobacteriota bacterium. Taxonomy (NCBI): domain Bacteria; kingdom Pseudomonadati; phylum Acidobacteriota; species Acidobacteriota bacterium. Next base: position 141,592 of record JBCCHV010000005.1, on the reverse strand, counting down.
GGCTCGCCGGCGGCGTCGAGGTAGGTGGCGACGCTCTCGTAGCCCCAGCGGGTGAAGGTCTGCAGTCCGCTGGCGATGCGCTGCATGTTGGCCGCGATCGAGCGCCCCCGAAGGTCGAGGACGTCGTAGCGCAGCAGCTCGCCGGCGGCGGACAGGGTGAATCGGTCCTGGGCGAAACCGGTCTCGGTGCCGATGACCACCCCCTGCGAGTCGACCTGTTGCATCAGGCGGGTGAAGCCGCGGACATCGTAGGCCAGGCGGATGGCTCCGAAGGGGAAGTTGGGACGCAAGGAGACCGCCTCGCCGGCGAGGTCGAAGCGCCGCTCGGTCACCGAGCCATCGTCGCCGTGCTGCCACTCGTAGCGTGCGATTCCCCACCGGCTCTCGATCGGGCGGCGGTCCACGTCGAGGTACTCGAGGGCCGTCCTTCGGCCTTGTTCGTCGAGCTGATAGCGGCTGACCGCAACCTCGCCATGGACTGCCGTGGGCAGCCCATGGTGGTCGCGATAGGTCACCAACTCCAGACGGTCTCGATACTCGTGCTCCTCGCTGCTGGCGTACCAGAAGTAGTTGCCTGTGTGATTGGGTGCTCTTGGCCTGTCGCCGAGCTGAAAGGCGATTCTTCGCACCCGGCCCTGATCGTCGAGCTCGAAGCGGTAGTGGTTTCTCGTCTCCGCCTGGGCAGCGGTCAGGCGGTGCACTCCCTGGTGCGGAGAGTAAGGACTCTCACGGAACGTGAGGGTGGAGTAGAGCTCGACCCAGGTAGTGGCCTCCACGGGGTTGGCGAGGCACAAGAAGATGGCGGCGGTGAGGCTGAGAAAGAGTCGTCGCATGGGGGCTCCGGAATGTCTTGGGTGCGAGCGGGAGCCTAGGCGGAGCTCGGCCCGCGGGTCCGGAGAATCGGCCGGAAGAAGCTGAGAACGGTCTGAGATCCCTCGGAGGAAGGACCTGGAGAGGGATCCGAGCGGCCTTTGGGTTGAGGCTGGAGGTCCAGGCGGACGGCCGGAGAGCGCGCCGGTGGCTCAGTCTGTGGAGAGATCGAGGACCGAGATGTCGCGGTAGGGCCGCTCGGAGGTGCGGTAGATCAGGCGGTTGCGGGGAGCGTCCCAGGTAACCTGCGACAGGCCGCAGCGGGTGGTGATGCGAGGGTCGGTCCAGCTCCGTTGCGGCTCACCGGTGGTGTTGTCGACCTCTCGGAAGGTGACTCCGTCGGGTCGCGCCAGCAGCTCGATTCGGGCGGCTGCCGTCGCCACCGGCGAACCGGCGCAGTGGCTGGCGGCGGAGACCTCCGACTCGAAGGTCTGCGCGGCGCACGACCGCAGGGCGCCGCTTTGGACGTCGAGTGCCTGGCAGCTACCGTCCAGCGACCGAAAGTGCATTTCCCCTCCGGCGAGCTTGGTCCAGTCGTCGGCCCCTTGCCAGCGGCGCAGGGTCTTGGGCTCGGGGTCGAGACCCAACCAATGGTGGCGCCAGCCGGTGTGATCGCGGGTGGTCATCCAGAGCCAACGCTCGTCCCGTGACCCCGTCAAGGTGGTCACCGTCGAGAGGTCGAGATCGAGGCGGTCACCCTCGGCGATCCGGCGATCGTCCCGATAGAGCGCCAAGCGGCCTGCACGGTCGTCGATTCGCCACAGGGAGGCGTCGGTGGTGTCGACGGCGAAGGCGACGCTGCGCACGTCGGAGGCCTCGATCGCTCCCGGCTCGAGGCTCGTGAGGTCGATGGTCAAGAGGTTGAAATTGGTCAGGTCGCGCACCAGGATCAAGCGCTCGCCCGCGATGGCGAGGTCGGCGACCCAGCCGGTGCGGGCGAAGGCGAAGGTCCCGCGCCGTGGATCGAAGCGGGTGAGCCCTGCTTTCCAGGCCGGGTCGTGGGTCAGGTAGACCAGGCCGTCGTCATCGACCGCGAGCTTGCGGATCGAGCGGTAGGAAAGGACTTTCTCGAGCCGCGTCGGGCGGATCACGAAGAGGCCATCGCCGGACTCGCCGGTGCAGCTCAACCAGGGATCTCTTGCGCCGGCGAGGGCGACGTGCCGAGGAGCTCGACAGCCGCCCGCATCGATCAGGCGAAGGCGGGCCTTGGTGGTCGAGCCGATCTCCATCACCTCGAGCTGGCCGTCGCCACCGAGGGCGACGAACAGGAGGTTCGAAGGGTCGCGCCAGGCGAGCGCCTGTTGTTGCGGTTGGCGGGCACAGCTCGCCAGCTCGACGGCGTCGCCGGACTCGAGATCGAGGGCGACGAGGGCGCAGCTCGCCGCGGTCCGTTCGACGAAGGCCAGCCGGCGTCCATCGGGAGAGACGGCGGCGTCCGACAGGCGGCCACCGGAGGTGAAGAGCCTGACATCTCCTCGGGAGTCCTGGCGGCCGATGGCGGATCCTGACGCCGTGGCCTCGGTATAGAGCAGCATGCCGATCGGGGCGGTCGCCAGGTAGTCGCGAGACGCCAGCAGGTCGAGGGTTCGCGTTTGTAGGGTGATGGGCCAGGGGGTGAGCTTCTCGGAGGGGCTCCGGGCGCGCCCGAGCCAGAGGCCGGCTGCCGTCAAGGTCACCAGAGCGAGGAGGGCCGCCGCCAGCCGCCGACGTCCCCGGCCACCGCTCGGCGCCGGATCCCTGTCGCCGTGATCGAGGTCGATCGCAACCGGAACCGCCAGCCGGTACCCGACGCCATGGAGCGTTGCGATGTAGCGGGTGTCTTGGCCCGGTGCCTTGAGCTGTCGGCGGAGCTCGTGGACCGCGCGGCTGATCGCATCGTCCGAAACGATGCGCCCGTCCCAGACCCTTGCCTGCAAGGCCTCCTTGGTGAGGGTGTGCTCCGGGGCGTCCAAGAAGGCCTGCAGGAGGCGGTTCTGTTGCGGGGTCAGGGGGCGCGAACCGGCGTCGCCCCGGAGGGTGGCGATCGCCGGCAGGTACTGCCAGCTCCCCAGCCGAAAGCTGTCGCTCGTCTCCACGATGCAGCCGTTTTACCATGGCCCTCGAGCTGACCTTGGCCGAGTCGGCTACTGCACCGTCGCGTCCCAGGCGGTGGTGTCGCCGGACTCGAATCCGTCGCGGAAGAAGGTCTTCCAGGTCAGAGTCGTGGTGATCGAACCGGAGGCGACGTAGGTCGGCCCCACCGGTTCGAGCACGAGGGTGGTGGTGATCTCGTCTCCGATACGCGGTACGGCGGCGACGAAGAGGGCGTTGGTCGTGCTCGAGCCGAGGTAGGTGAGGCTGTTGTCCGGGTTGCGGCGGTAGAGGTTGTACCAGAGGACCGCCCCGTTGGCATCGATCCAGGTCAGGCGCAGGGCGGCGCTGACCGGGGTCGGCTCCACCTGATCGACGATTTCGAGGCCGGGCACCGGCTGCGGCGCCGGCTGCGGACCGTTCGACACCGCGATGCGGCCGATGTGGACCTGATAACCGTTGACCGGCGAAGGGGCGGCGAAGCGCAGTGAGATGGCGGCGAGGGTCTCGCCGTCGTAGGCGTCCAGGGCGAGGTCGACCAGGTTCCAGTCGGCGGAATTGGAGTTGCCGACCGCGAGGTAGTCGAAGGCGGTGAGATTGGAGCCGTCCTCGAAGGCGACGCCGACCTCGAGATGGGAAGGGCCGCCGAAGCCGGTCTTGAAGGCGAGCTGCAGGCTGGTCGAGGTCGTGATCGGCAGCTTGGTCTTGAACAGCAGGAGCTCCTGGGGGTCGCCGAGATTGCCGGCGACCTTCAGGCTGGTGCCGCCGTAGTAGCTCTCCGACCAGTCGAGGTCGGGCCGCAAATTGCCGCCGCGGAGGGCCGGCTCCGTGGGCGGGTTTTGCGCCGCGAACGCCGGGTCCGGGGCGGGTCGCATGATCCAGCGCCAGGTCGGCAGGATCTCCTGCAGGCCGCGGTTGTGCCAGTCCTGGTCGCTGAGCTGCTCGCCGTCGATCGAGAAGCCGCGGCCCTGGCCGGTGTTGAAGTGGGTCACGAAGGGGAGCGAGTCGATCGCCGACCAGGCCGGCACGTAGTGGGCGATGCCCTTCCAGTCGTCCGGCGTGGTGGTGTTGCGAGGATCGCGGTTGGCGCCCACCCAGAAGCGGTTGGCGCGGGTGTAGAAGTCGTCGTTGTCGAGGGCGTCGGTCCAGGTCCAGTTGGGAGCGAACAAGCCCAGAGACGTGCGGTGCGTCTGGCCGTCCGGGAAGAGGGCACCCCAGTTGACCACGGTGTTGTAGCCGTTGGCCTGCACGTCGGCGCCGGCGAAGAGGTCGTAGGGGCTGCGGCCGAGGGCTTGGGCATTGGCCGCCGAGCTGATCAGGCGGTTGTTGTTCCAGAAAAAGTTGAGGAAGAACTGGTCTCCGACGGTGACGGCGTTCTCTTCGAAGAAGGCATCGTTGAGGCTGTTGAGCTGGTTCTGCCAGGCGATCGGACCGCTCTCGATCATCGAGTCGTACCACATGATCTCGAGGGACGAGTTGTCGTGGATGTAGCGGACGAAGTCGCGAATCGCCGTCGCCAGGGCGGTGTCGCCGCCGTTGGTCTCCTGGTTGATGAACCAGCCCTCGAAGCCGTAGGTCTCGGCGACCTCGATCAGCTTGTCGGCCACCGGGTAGGTCGCCCCTTGCATCTGCACCAGGTCTTGCACCCACTGGATCTGGCCGCCGAAGACGTTGGGTGGGAAAAAGATGGTGCCGAGCACCTTGACGCCATTGCGGTGGGCGGCGTCGATGACGCCCGGGTTGGGGGCCAGGATCAAGCCTTCACCGGCGGAGCCGCCCCAGAACACCAGGGTGTCGATGTACTGCCAGTAGTTGAAGGCGAAGACGTCGAAGCTCGGGGCGCCCTGGGACGGATTGAAGCTGGTCGAAGGGTGCATGATCGACAGCGCCGCCACCAGGCCTTCGCCGGCGCGGGCGTTGCCGTTGACCTGAGTTCCCGGGAAGAGGAAGCGGCTCTGCAGCGGCACGGCGGCGCGGTTGTAGGGTGCATCCGGATCCGTATCCGGGCTCCAGGTGAGCAGCTCGTCCGGAAACCAGAAGGAGGCGTAGGGCTGGTTGGGGGCGAACTGACCGATCGCCGGGGTGGCGAAGGCCAGCGCGATCGGCAGCAGAAGCACAGCTCTTCCGGTCATGGCTTGCTCTCCAAGTCTTGGGGCCCCTGCGGTTTCCGGTGTTCTGGCGAGCAGAATGCGGGACGATTCGGTCGCTCTTCCGGAAGGGTGATCGTATCCGGAGCGAGCTCTGCGGTGCCAGCGAACCCCGGGCCCCCGCTCGGCTGGCGCTCCGTCGGGCGGCGTTCCGTCGGGCGGCGTTCCGTCGGCGGCGACTGAGCTATCATTCCAGCAAGCACAAAAAACTCGCTCTCGGGGGGGATGCCGATGGTTTCTTGCGATCGCAAGCGTCTGGTTTCGATTTCTGCCTTGGTGACATTGTTGGCTTTGTCGGCGGTGCCGATGGTCTGGGCGGTGGAGGTGCCGCTGACCCTCGACGCCAACTTCAATGGCATGCTCCACTCCGGCGAAGGCGGTCAGCCGGATGCCGCCGATGGCTTCCGCTCGATCTCCGACCGCGCCCTGGTGGTGGACGGCGGAGCGATGTCCTTCGGCGATCTCACCAGTCCCTTCAGCGGGCTGAGCTATGTCGTCGAAGGCGCCGCCGGCGTCCTCGATCTCGTCCATCTCGGCGACCGCAACACCGTCGACGGTGGCAACTGGGCGTTCGATCCGGCGGCCGATGCCGACAACATCGGAATCCAGCCTTCGTGGTTGCCGGACTCGGATCAGACGACCGCCATGACGAGCGTCCCGAACCTGCCCCTCGACGCCATGTCGCGCCTCGGCGTCCTCTACCAGATCAGTAACGGCGGCGGCGACTTCGATCTCACCTTGGTGTTCGACGATGCCACCTCCGTCACCGTGACCCTCAACGGTCCCGACTGGTTCGGGCCCTTCGCCGGCACTCCCGACCCGCCGGGGCCGGGGGTCGAGCAGCAGCAGAACCTCGGCGTCGACTACACCGGCGCCGAGGGTGTCGATGCCGGCAACCCCGGGGCGACATTGATCGTCTCGGAGGCGGTGGTCACCGCCGGTGAGCTGCTCACCGATCTCGGCTTCGATATTTCCGGCCGTAGCCTGACGGAGCTGCGCTTCGACAACGGCTCGAACTCCAGTGCCGGTTACGCCATCCTGGCGGCGACGGTCGAGGCGCGGGGCCCCTCGGTGCTCGAGATTCCCACTGTCAGTGGCGTCGGTCTGATCGCTCTGGTGGTGCTGCTCGCCCTGTTCGGTGGCTGGATGGTGCGCCGCCGCGGCCGCGCCGCCTGATCGCCGGCGACGTCAGGCCGGGCTCTTGCGGCGCACCTGACGCAGCACCCAGGGGAGCGCCAGCAGGCCCCAGAAGACGGCGAACCAGAGGGTGGCGACGCGGATGATGAGCGTCGCCGAAGCGGCGTCGGCGGTGGTCAGTCCCTGGCTGCCGAGGAGCGCCGCCAGGGTTCCTTCGGAGGCCAGCAAGCCGCCGGGCAGCATGGAGAGGGCGCCGGCGAGGGTCGAAGCACCATAATCGAACAGGCTGGCGAACAGTCCCATCTCGGGGGCGTAGCCGCGGGCTACGATCAGGAAGCCGATCCCTTCGGCGCCCCAGGCGACCGCCGAGAGCAGCAGGCCGACGGTCATCATGGCGGGGCTGGCGAGCTGGCGTAGGCCTTCGTACATCTCCTCGAGGTGGTGCACGTGGCGGCCGACTCTGGGCAGGCGGCCGGCGAGGGAGAACACGCCGCGGGCCGCTCGGCGCCAGCTCAGCAGGGCGGCCGTGGCTATCACCACGGCGACACCGCCGGCGGCCATCCAGCCGCCCGCCGGAAAGGCCAGCGCGCCGACGGCGAGCAGCAGGATGACCCCCAGCAGATCCGTCACGCGCTCGGCCAGCACCGCTGGCACCACCCGGCGGGCCTGGCCGCCGCCGAGCTCGCGCACCAGCCAGGCCTTGCCCAGCTCGCCGGCCTTGCCGGGGGTCACGGAGAGGAGAAAGCCGACCAGGAAGATCGCCAGGCTGCGCATCATCGGCAGGCTGACCTCGAGGCGCCGCAGGTAGATCTGCCAGCGCACGAAGCGCAGCCCGTAGTTGACCAGCGAGAGGATCAGCACCGGCACCAGCAGCCAGGGGTCGAAGGACCGCAGGCTGCGGGCGAGATCGCGGGCATCGGCCACCAGGGCGAGGCCGACCAAGGCGAGGACGCCGAGCACTGCCGGCAGCATGAGCCGCCGGCCGAGGTGCTCGAGCTGGGGCCGCGGCGATTCCGGGGGCGCGGTCATGGTGGTGACTTCAGAAAGGGGAAAAGGGGGACGGCGGGGAGCGCTCGCTCCCCACGTCGGGCGTCGTCGTCAGGCCGCTCAGGCGACGGAGCGGTCTTCGGTGGCCTCCGGATACTGCTCGAACAGGCGCATCCACTGGCTGTTCTTCTTGTAGGCCTCGATGCGGCGCTTGCCGATGGTCGGGTACCAGGCGTAGTCGTGGTAGAAGAACGAGCCGAAGACGAAGGCGTAGAGCAGGGGGGTGCGGAAGAACAGCTTCTGGAGACCCTTCAAGGGGCCGAACCAGATGACGTCGCCGAAGCGGCTGGCGAAGTTGTCGCCCACCGAGAACCGGTAGTTCCAGTTGCCGATGTCCTCGCCGACGACCTCGATGTCGCGCGGGTCACCGCAACCCAAGCCGGCGTCGTGGGCCAGCCGGATGTACTTGATCGACAGCGGATCGAAACCCATGATCTTGGCCGCCACGGCGTCGATGGCCACCTGGTCGCCGGAGGCCAGCAGGATGTTCTTCTCTTCCGGGATCATGGTGCGAGGACCCGGACCGTTGCCACAGGTGGTGCCGTCCTTGACCGCGAACAGACCGCTGTGGATCTCCTTCTGAATGGTCAGCAGGTCGACCAGGGTCTCGTGAATCCAGGAGTGGGTGTAGTGGCGCCGAGTGTTGAGCAGGCCACCGAAGGCGTTCTTCATGGCGCCGGTGGTGGTGGTGTAGATGTGGCACTTGACGGTCGGCAGGTGAACGATGTTCTTGCCGTGGAAGAACTCCGGGATGGTGATGCCATCGGGGTAGATCTTGGGCAACACCAGCATCTTGCCCTTCGGCTGGTAGCGTACCCACTGGAGGTCGTCCGGGAAGCAGTTGTAGCGCACCGGAACGTCGTACTTGTCGAGCACCGGGAGGTAGCGATTGAGGCGCTCGCCCTTCTTCGGGTCGGTGACCACCGTGTTGTTTTGGACGCACACCAGGTCCTCGAAGCCGTCGGCGCGCAGCTTCTGGATCGTGCCCTCGAGCTGCCACGGGGTGGTGTTGGCTCCGGGGTAGGGAAAGTGCCAGGAGATGTTGTCCTTCAAAATGGTGGTGGCCGAGGGGTCCATGTGCTGGCGGGCATTGGCCAGCTCCATGGTGCGGCCGACATCTTCGAGTACCGAATCGGGCCGGGTCTTGAGGACCGCGACGCGGGCTTTGGTCGTCATCGCTCGTTCTCCAGTGTGAGTGCGCTCCGAGAGGAGGCCGGCCTATTGTATACGGAGGTCTGATGCGGCGTTGGCGAATCTTGGCCCTGCTGCTGGTGGCATTGGCTGTGGCTCTGGTCGCCCTTTGGATCGGGCGGCCGCGGCCGTCCCTGGTGACCGCCGGACTGGAGGTTCCGCCGCCCGGTCGTTGGCGGACTCTGCCGGTCGAGAGGCGCTCCGGGAGCGGCGGAGGGAGTGCCGAAGAACGCGCCCGCATGTTGTCCTTGCCCTATGCCGCCGGCACCCAGCGGGCGCGCGACGGAGCTCAGACCGGCGTGGTGGCTCTCGATGTCGCGAAGGCTGCCCCGGGGATCAACCTGGAGGTGTCGGGACACGGGCCGGAAGCGGTCTTGAGGTCATTGGACGGCGCGCTCCTGGGGCGCTGGAAGATGCCCTTCGAGCGCGCCTTTCCGGAGCAGAGCCCGAATGTCGAAACGGCCTTTTTTCGGCGTGCCGCGCTGCTTCCCGAAGGGCGCCTGATCGCCCTCTACCAGACCGGTGGCCTGGTCGAGCTCGACCGCTCGTCGGCCATCCTGCGCCGCTGTCCGGGGAGTTTTTACAACGACTTCTTCGTCGCCGCCGACGGCACCCTCTGGACCCTCGCCAAGGAGGCTCGCCCTGGCTCCGAGGGCCGCGAGGTCCTAGAGGACTTCGCCGTCGCCCTGGCGCCCGGCGACTGCCGCGAGGTTCAGCGCCTGTCGCTGCCGGCGGCCCTCGCCGCCTCACCCTTCGCCGCCGTGCTCGAGCCGCGCGGCGAGGCCGGCGACGTCTATCACTCGAACACCATCGAGGTCTTCGATGGCCGCCTGGCATCGGCCTCTCCGCTGTTCGCCGCCGGCCATCTGCTGGTGTCCTTGCGCGAGATCGACACCCTCGCCATCCTCGATCCCAGCGACGGTGAGGTGCTGTGGGCGCAGCGCGGGCCCTGGCGCCGGCAGCACCAGCCGACACCGCAGGCCGATGGCACCCTGCTGGTGTTCGACAACCGTGGTTTTCAGGGGGCTTCGCGGCTGCTCACCGTCGATCCGGCGAGCGGCGACCTGCCTTGGCAATGGGGCGGCGATCCACCGCGCGCATTCTTCTCGCGGGAGGCGGGCTCGGTGCAGCGGCTGACCAACGGCAACCTCCTGGTGACCGAATCGGAGCGCGGCCGGGCTTTCGAGCTCGACGAGAACGGCCAGGTGGTGTGGGAGTTCCAGACGCCCCATCGAGCCGGCCGCGATGGCTCGCTGGTGGCGACCTTGATGGAGGTGGTGCGTTATCCCGCCGCGCTGTGGGAGGCGAAATAGTCGCCGATGGCGACCACCACCTCATCGACCTCGGTCCCTTCGAGCTCCGGAAACATCGGCAAGCAGAGCAACTCGCGGGCGGCCCCTTCGGCGACCGGAAAGGACTCCTCGGCCTGGCGGTGAGCGGCGAAGGCGGGCTGCCGATGGAGCGGTGACGGGTAGTGGACGCTCGAGCCGATGCCGCGGCTCTGCAGGTGCTCGGCAAGGCCGTCGCGGTGGGCGCTGCGCACCGCCATCTGGTGGTAGACCACGGTGGAGCCGTCCGGGTCGCGCGGCCAGGCGAGGTCGCCGACTCCGGCGAGACCACGCCGGTAGCGCTCGGCGAGACGGCGGCGAGAGGCGTTGTCCTCGGCGAGCAGCGGCAGCCGGCAGTTGAGAACCGCTGCCTGCAAGCTGTCGAGGCGGCTGTTGGTGCCGATCTCGAGGTGGTGATAGCGCCCCTGCTGGCCATGGTTGGCGATTCGCCGCGCCTTCTCCAGCAGATCCTTGCGCGGCCCGGTGATGGCGCCGCCATCGCCGAAGCAGCCGAGGTTTTTCGACGGGTAGAAGCTCCACGAGGCGAGATCGCCGAGGCTGCCGACGGGCTGGCCGTCGTGGCTCGCTCCCTGGGCCTGGGCGGCGTCCTCGAGCAACCACAGGCCGTGCTCCCCGCAGACCCGGCGCAGGCCGGCAACGTCGAAGGGGCGACCGTAGAGATGAACTCCGAGAATGCCGACGGTGCGCTCGCCGACGGCGGCAGCGGCGGCTTCGGGGTCGAGGTTGTAGGTGTCGGCGTCGACATCGGCGAACACCGGCTGGCCGCCGGCGAGGACGACCGCCTCGGCGGTGGCGAAGAAGGTGAAGGCGGGCACGATCACCTCGTCGCCGGGGGCGAGGCCGAGGGCGCGCAGGGCGACCACCAGGGCATCGGTGCCGTTGGCGACGCCGATGGCGTCGGCGGCGTCCACGAACTCGGCGAAGGCGGCTTCGAACTGGCGGACCTCGGGGCCGAGCACGAAAGCGCCGGATTGCAGCACCTCCTGCCAGCGGGCGGTGACGTCGGTGGCAACCCGTTGGCGGGCGCGGGCGAGATCGAAGTAGGGGACGGCCATGGTCAGTTCTCCTTGCCGCTGTCGGCAGCGTTCGCGGCCGCTCCCGCGGGGCCGGGCTCGGTGCGGAGCTCTAGCCTATCGGGCCGAGGCGGTGCTGCGAAGGGGCTTCAACGATGAGAATCGAGCGGGCGTAGCGGCTGGATGTCGGTCCAGGGGGTGCGATAGACGATCAGGCGGTCCGACCCCATGGTGATGTTGTTGGGGATCTCGAAGACGAAGACCGGCTCGAAGCGCGTTCGGTCGCTCACCAGGGCCGGGAACCAGCGGTCGAAGACGATCAGGAGATCGGGCTGCTGGCCGGCCAGGAATCGCTCCATGCCCGCCTGGCCGGTCGGGTCCTCGGGTCGGCGCGAGGCGCGAACGGCGGTCTGCACCTGCGGGCTGATGATGCCGGCGAGGTCGACCAGCCGGTGGGGAGTGAAGTAGCCGACGGCGCCGATGTCCTGGAGGGCGATGACGCCTTCCGGGGGGACCGTGGCGTCGACCCACTCGGCGACCCGCAGGTCGCCGTCGCGGATGTTGGCGACGTTCTGGGCGAACACCCCCAGACCCTGGATATAGGCCGCCAGCGTCGGCGTCAGCAACAAGACGAGGAGCGGGGCGCGCCAACGCAGGCGCCAGGGGCCGATCGTGAGGTGCGGTCCGAGGCGCTGCGCGAAGGATTCGGCGGCGCGGACCGCCAACACCATCAAGGGGGGGAAGAGGGGAAAGAAATAGCGTCCGAAATTGCCCACCAGAGGCCGGCCCGGAGAGCTCAGCAAGGAGTAGGCGAGGGGCAGGGCGACGACCCACAGCAGGGGCAGCAGGCCGCGGTTCGGGTGGCGCGGGCGGAGTAGGACCAGGGCGCCGGCGATGGCCAGCCAGGAGATCAGGGGGTGGGCGCCGAAGAAGATCCCAAAGACCGTCTGGAGGTAGCCGAAGTCCGGTAGCCAGCCGTCCCAGCTGGTCTTGGCGCCGAAGGTGGTGGGAAGGGTGCGATCCCCCAGCAGGCGTAGCGTGACGACCACCGGCAGGAGCGCCGCCAGGGTGGGCAGCAAGAGGGTTCGGGCCGGCCGCCGTAGGCTGGCTCCGGCGCCGCCTCGGGGCGTTGTGAAGGCGCGGTCGGCGAAGGCCAGGAGCAGCAGCAGGAGGCCCTCCGGCCGAGCCAGGGTGGCGAGGCCCAGGACCGGCAGGGCGAGGGGCGGCCTGGCGGGCTCGGCGCGTTCGCGCGCCTGCAGGTCCATGCCCCAGACGGTCAGCAGGGTGAAGAGGCAGATCTCCATGCCGGAGAGCGCCGACCACACCATCCAGGAGGTGGCGGCGACCAGCGCGCCGGCGAGCCAGGCGGCTCCAGCGCTGGCGCCGTGGCGGCGGGCGAGGCGGTGGGTGGCGCTGAGGGTGAGGAGGTAGAGCACCACGCCGAGGCCTTTGAGCCACATCACGGGATTGCCCGGCAGCAGCAGGACGAGCGCCAGGAGGGCCGTCCAGAGCGGGGCGGTGGAGCCCGAGACGGGCTCTCCCGGGTTGTAGGCCAAGCCCTCGCCGGCGGCGAGGTTCTGCGCGAAGGTGAGGTGAATCCAGGTGTCGTCGAGGGGGAAGCCGAGGCCGCCATCGAGGACGGTCCATTCGCTGATCAGTGCGCCGCCGACCAAGCCGAGACCGAGAAGCCAGAGGGCGAGATGGGGAATGAGGTTGAAGGGGCGGCGACCGGGCATCGGGAGCTCTCGGAAAATGGCTGATTGGGGGAGGAGTATTCCGGCAGTGGCGAAAGATCGATCCCAGGGGTAGCATATCGGCCGCCGCGGAGCGCTTCCCCCGCGGTGGCGATTTCCATGACTCCTCGAACAGACCTCGAACGGCGACGACGGAACGTTGCGCGCGTCTCCCTCTACCTCAGTCTGGCGCTGGTCGGCGGGCTGGCGGCGGTGCTGTTCCTCTGGCTGCAGTCGATTCTGCGCCAGCAGACGGTCGAAGTGTGGGACGGAACCGACTTCGAGTCCCTGCCGGAAGTCACTCTGCTGCGCGACTACATGGCGATCGACACCAGCACGCCCGATGGTGATGCGGCCGCCGGAGCGGAGTTTCTCGGGCGCCTGCTGGAAGAGGACGGCATTCCCTACATCCTCGAGCGGGTCGGGCCGAAGGACGCCAACCTCTGGGCCGTCATCGAGGGCGACGATCCGCGCGCTCTGGTGTTGCACCATCACATCGATGTCGATCCGGTGGACGATCCCGAGAAGTGGCAGTATCCGCCCTTCGAAGGCGTGATCTCAGGCCCTTGGATCTACGGCCGTGGGGCCTTCGACATGAAGAGCGTCGCGATCGCCCAGCTCGAGGCCTTCCGGGCCTTGGCGCGCAGCGGTCAACGGCCTCGCCGCACGGTTATCTTCCTCGCCACCTCCGGCGAGGAGACCGGTAGTGATCTCGGCATGCGCTGGATCCTGGCGCAACGGCCGGAGCTGGCGGCGCGCTTCGGTCTGGTGCTGACCGAGGGCGGGGCGGTGGAAGGGCGGGATCTCGAAGACGTCAAGTACTGGGGCACCGAGTTCGTCCAGAAGCGCGTCGAGCGGGTGCTGATCTGTGGCGACAGCGAGGAGCGGCTGCAGTCTCTTCGGCGCGAGCTGATCGCGGAAGGGCGACCGGTGACCGGTCTGACGGTGTCGCCGGAGCTCGAAGAGTTCCTGCGCCACTACGCGCCGTCCCGCGACCGCGAAGACTGGCGCGAAGCGCTGTCGGACCCCGCTGCCCTGATCCACGACGTCCCCGCCTTCATCGCGTTGCCCGGCTATGTGCAGTCGATGTTTCGCAGCGAAGCGGTGCCTTTTCCGGTGCAGGCGGTCGACGGCGGATTCGAGATGAAGGTTGCCCTGCAACTCGCCCCGGGGGTCGATGCGGAGGTGGCCTTCGGCGAGCTGTTGCCGTCCTGGCGAACCCATGGGCTGGCCGTTCAGCGACTCGCCGACGGCGCCGCGATGCACGGCAGTGCCCCGGATGCGGAGCTCTTCGCGGCCATCGAAGCGGTGTTGGAGACGCATTATCCGGGCATTCGCCACGGTCCCTTGTACCTCCCCTGGACGATGACCGATGCTCGTTTTCTGCGAGCGCGGGACATCCCCACCTTCGGTTTTTCGCCCTTCATGGTGTTGACGCCGGAGGTCCTCAACCTGGTGGCCCAGGGAACCATCAACGAGCGCATCGCCTTGCCCGGCTATGTCGAGGGGATTGTCATCTACCGTCAGCTCTTGGGTCGATTGACCGGCGTGGAATTGACCGACAAAAAGTGACACCGGCCCGACAGGGTGCGTCACTCTGCGGGCTCCGCGGCGCCGAAAAGCCCATGTTTTTTGGTCTGGCCTCTGCTGGCATGTCTCGTGCAGTGAATGCGATATCGATGCGGTATCAGTGGTAGCCATGAAACTTGGATATTTGGGATGGTGACCACGAGCCGGAGTTCATTTCTCAAGGAGGAGTTCTGACAATGTTGAGCAAGCTGACTCGGAAGCAGCAGGGTTTCACCCTGATCGAGCTGCTGATCGTCGTCGCCATCATCGGTATCATCGCCGCCCTGCTGGTTCCCAACTTCATCGACGCTCTGCAGAAGGCGAAGCAGAAGCGGACCGTCGCCGATGAGCGTGACTGGGGCGTCGCCGCCATGTCCTGGCTCACCGACGAGGTCGGTGCTGCCGCCGCCGGTGCCAATACCACCGTCAACCTCGCCGATTGGACCGGTAACTCGAGCCTGTCGGCGATCAACTCGGCCCTGGTGCCGCGCTACATCCAGAAGAGCCCCGAGTTCGATGGTTGGAAGAACAGCTTCCAGTACGAGCTCGACATCGACAACCCGCTCGCCGAGCGCGTCATGATCGTCGGCTCCGGTGGCCGTGACGGCGACCTCAGTGGTCTGACCGGCACCCTCACCGTGGGTTCCTTCGACCCCACCGACTACGACCAGGACATCCTCTGGGCGGACGGCTTCTTCCTGCGGTGGCCGGAGCGCACCACCCAGTAAGTAAGAAAACCTCATCCAGGTTTCGTTGCTTGACGTTTCGAGGGTACCTTCGCGGTACCCTCGTTTTTGTTTGTGCCCAACTCTTCTGCCAACATGATTCTCCGCTCCCTCCTCATCTGGGTAGTCTGTCTCCTCTGTCCCGCCGTGCTCTTGGCCGAGAGCGCGGTGACGCCGGCGGAGACCGAGCGCTGGCTGCGCGACTACCTGCGAATCGACACTTCGAATCCGCCGGGGAACGAGCATCTCGCCGCCGCCTTCCTCGCCGATCTGCTGCATCGTGAAGGCATCGCGACCCAGCTCCTGGTCACCGCGTCTGGTCGCACCAACCTGTTCGCCCGGCTGCCAGGGCGGCGCTCCGGCGAAGGGCTTCTCCTGGTCCATCACATGGATGTGGTGCCGCCGGGACCCGGTTGGAAGGTCGAACCCTTCGCCGGCAAGATCGAAGACGGAGTGCTCTGGGGTCGCGGCGTCATCGACGTCAAGAGCTTGGGAATCGCTCAGCTCGCGGCGCTGATCTCTCTCAAGCGCCAAGGGGTTGTCCTCGAGCGCGACGTCGCGCTGCTGGCGGTGGCCGATGAGGAGAGCGGTGGCGGTCAGGGAGCCGCTTGGCTGTGGCAGCACCATCCGGAGATCTTCGCCGGCATCGCGGCGGTGATCAACGAGGGCGGGGCGAACCGTAAGCCGCCCGCCGGGCTCCTCTGGTGGGGTATCGAAACGGCCCAGAAAAGGCCTTTTTGGCTGCGCGTTTCGACCACCGGTCGCGGTGGCCACGGCTCCGGCCTCAACCCTCACAGCGCCATGCACAAGCTGACTCGGGCCCTCGCTCGGGTGCTCAACCGGCCCGCGAGCTTCCGGGTCACCGATGCCGCCCGCCAGTATCTCGGCGCGGTGGCGCCCTACGACTCGCCGCAGTTCGAGCCGTACTATCGGGATCTCGACGCCTACGTCAAAGCGGACGGTCCGACGGGACCGATGCTGCCCGGCGTCGCCAACCTCTTTCTCGACACCGTGCAGCTCACCGTGATCGAGGGCGGTGAACGGATCAATGTGGTGCCGGCGCGGGCATCCGCCCTGCTCGATGTGCGCCTGCTTCCAGACACCGACAATCAGGTCTTCCTCGAAGATCTGCGCCAGGTGCTGGGATCGGGGGTCGCGATC
Organism: Acidobacteriota bacterium; assembly: GCA_039028635.1. Classification (NCBI taxonomy): domain Bacteria; kingdom Pseudomonadati; phylum Acidobacteriota; species Acidobacteriota bacterium. Next base: position 125,580 of record JBCCHV010000005.1, on the reverse strand, counting down.
GAAGTGCTGGTGGCTTCGCCGCCGGCCGCGGCCTCGCCCACGGACACCCGTCTGTTCGCTGCCCTGGAGGCGGTGCTGAGCCCCGAGGCCCCGGTGGTGCCGGCTTTCATCGCCGGATTTACGGACTCGCGCTTCTTCCGCGAACGGGGCGTGACGACCTACGGTGTCTCGCCCTTCGCCCTCGGCGGTCTCGAGCTTCAGGGCATCCACGGGGCCAACGAATCCATTCCCTTGGCGGAGTTCGCGAGGGGAACGGAGCGCCTATTCCGTGTTGTCGAGATGTATACCAGCGATTGGCAGTTCCAGGACTGAGTTGACACTTATTGTCATCAAGACTCTGAAAAGTCCTTGAAGTCGTTGGTCGTATTCAGTGGCATCAATCTTGCTCCTCTTCCCTGTAGCTTTAGGGAGGTGCTGAATATGCTTTGTAGGACTCGCCGAAATCGTTCGGGATTCACCCTGATCGAGCTCCTAATTGTCGTTGCCATCATCGGCATTATCGCGGCTTTGCTGGTCCCCAACATGATCGATGCGCTGCAGAAGAGTAAGCAGAAGCGCACCATGATGGACTCGCGCAACGTCGGCAACTCGATGATGGCCTGGTTGACGGACACCGCCACCGCCGCCGCCGCCGGTGCCAGTGGCACGGTCTCGCTGGCGGATTGGACCGGGACGGCCTCCATCTCCGAGATGGAGTCGGCCCTGGTGCCGATCTATATCCAGAAGATTCCTCGCCTCGATGGCTGGAAGCAGAGCTTCCTCTACCGCCTCGATCTCGCCGATCCGGAGTCCGACCAGGTGTTCTTGATCGGCAGTGGCGGTCGCGATCTGAGCACGCCGTCGGGAACCTACACGGTGGGGTCCTTCGACCCGACGGACTACGACCAGGACATCCTGTGGGCCGACGGATTTTTTCTCCGCTGGCCTCAGAAGTAACCGTTATTTAGGGTTAGACTCCCGCCCATGTCGAAAAGCGAGGGCGGGGGTTTCACCCGCGGTGATGGTCTCCTCGAAGGTCTGCTGGCGCGTCTCAGAGCGCGGCGGGCGAATCATCTGATCCCCGAGCACCTGCGCGGGGGCCGCATTCTCGATATCGGTTGTGGCTCGCAGCCGTACTTTCTCAGCCACACATCGTTCAAGGAGAAGTTCGCGGTCGATCAGCTGCCGCCGAGCGGTGAGCAGACCACCATCGCCTGGCATACCCTCGACCTCAACCGGGCTCCCAAGCTGCCCTTCGAGGACGGTCACTTCTCGGTCGTCACTATGCTGGCGGTGGTCGAGCATCTCGATCCTGCCGGGCTCGAGCAGCTTTTGGTCGACATTCACCGGGTCTTGGCCCCGGGGGGCCGCTTGATCATCACCACGCCGGCGCCGTGGTCCGATGGCCTGCTGCGCTTCATGGCGCGGGTCGGCCTGGTGAGCTCGGAGGAGATCGACGAGCACTGCTACGCCTACACTCCGGGCCTTCTGGGGTGGTACTTCGGGCGCGGCAATTTCGCCATGCGCAAGATCCGCTTCGGCTACTTCGAGATGTGGCTCAACGTCTGGGCGACGGCGGAGCGCTGAACACGCCGATTCAGCGGCGGCTGCTGCCGGCGGTTCTCGGACTGGCGGCCATCGCCCCTTTCTACGGCCCCCTCGCCGTCCCCGGGAACGCCCTCGCGACCCGCGACTTCGCCTTCTTCCATCTGCCTCTGCGGGCGGCCTTCGCACGTCTCGTCGGTGAAGGTCTGCCGCTGTGGAATCCGTGGCTCCACGGCGGACAGCCGCTGCTGTCGAATCCCAGCTACGGCGCCTTCTACCCACCGAACTGGCTGGTTCTGCTGGTCGAGCCGGTGACGGCGCTCGCTTGGTTGGTGATTTTCCACGCCGCCGTCGCCTGGGCGGGCGCTTGGGCCTTGACCCGCCGCCTCGGCGCCTCGTCGGTCGCCGCCGGCCTCGCCGCCTTCGCCTTCGTCGCCGGTGGTTTCTTCGTCTCGCTGCTTCATGCCTACACCCTGTTCGCGGGCTTGGCCTGGCTGCCCTGGACCCTGTGGGCGACGGTCCGGCTGCTGGCGGCCGACACGGCTTGGCGACGTCCGGCCGTGATGGCCGCCATGACCTTGGCGGCGACCCTCCTCAACGGCGAGCCGGTGACGGTGCTGATCTCCGGTTTGGCGTTGCTGTGCTTCGCTGCCACCACTCTCCGGCGGGCGCCGCGGGTGTTGCTGCCGGTCGCCCTGGCGACGCTGTTGGCGGCGCCGCAGTTGGTTCCGACCTTCGAGCGTTTGCGGGACTCGCCCCGCTCCGGTGGCCTCGCCGTCGACCAGGCCGGGGTGTGGTCGACCCCGCCGGAGCGCCTCGCCGAGCTGGTCGTGCCCCGCCTGTTCGGCGATGCGATGCGCTCCGAAGAGGGCCTGTATTTTGGCGGTGCGCTGCTCGATCGGGAGTTCCCCTACGTGCTGTCGCTCTATCCGGGTCTGTTGGTGTTTCTGCTTGCGATCTGGGCCCTCAGCCGGGGCGATACCGCCTGGCGGGGCGCTTGGCTCCTGATGCTGATCGTCGGCCTCGGCCTTGGCCTGGGGCGGTTCAATCCGCTCTTCCCCTGGCTCGTCGAGTCGGTGCCGCTGCTCGGTCAGGTGCGCTATCCGGAGAAGTTCCTCCTCCTGGCCCTCGCCGCCCTGCCCTTCCTCGCCGCCCTCGGCTGGCAGGGCTTGGTCGAGGCGCGGCGGGGTGGACGTCTGGCCCGTCTCGACGTGGCGCTGGTGGTCGCCGGTCTGCTGGCGGTGGCTGCCGGTGTCGGTGCCCTGGTGGCGGCGCGCGACCCGGCCTGGCTACGCCACATGCTGCAGGCGGGCAGCAGCCTGCAGCTTTCGCCGGAGGGCCTGAGCCGTGGCACGAGTCTGTTGGCTCGCGAGCTCGGCTGGAGTGCTGCCACCGCCCTGGCCAGCCTCGCCGTGCTGCTTTCGGTACGTCACCGTCGCTGGCCGATGGCTTGGGCGGCGTCGCTGCTCGTCTTGGTGGTCGTCGGCGACCTGTGGCGCGTCGGCCACTCTCTGGTGCGGGTCCGACCCGCCCTCGAGCTGGCGACATCGCCGCCCCTGGTATCCGACTTCACGCCCTCGGGACAGCGAATCTTCGTCGACGAGATGTTCTATCGCTCCGGGGGCCAGGTGCTGCTCGGGGACCAGCCCGGCATGGCGCAGGAGAACGCCAAGCTGGGACGGCTCGATCCTTACAGCGGTCTGCTCTGGGGTTTGAGCTACGCGCTGCACGAAGACTTCGACCTGATGCTGACCGGCTGGGGGCGCCACGCCCTGGAGCGTCTCCGCCAGGCCTGGGGCGATCCCTGGCGCACCGCCCGTCTGCTCGGCGCCTGGAACGTCCATCATCTGGTGCTGCGCTTGCCGACGGACCAGCAGGTGGTGGGAGGGCCGCCGGCCCGCGTGCTCGACAACGGTTCCGGCTTGCCGCGCTATCGCTTCGTGCGCACGGTGGTGTTTCATCGCGACCTCGAGAGCGCGGTGGCGGCCGACTGGGAGGGAGCTGGTGATTATCTGCTGGTCGACCACTGGGTGCGGCCGGAGGGCGCCGATGGCGAGGCCTTGGAGCGCCCCCGGGCCGAAGTCCTGCAGGTCAGCGAGGCCGGTTCTCGCATTGCCCTCGCCTTCCGCGCCGCCGGCGAAGGCGGCTTCCTGGTAGCCGCGATCACCTACGACGAGGGCTGGAGCGCCGAGCTCGGGGGTGAGCCGATCGAGATCCGACCGACGGCTCTCGGCCAGCTCGGGATCGCGCTGCCTCCCGGGGCGGGACGTCTGGAGCTGCGCTATCGCGACTCCTCGGTCTTCATCGGCGCCGTTCTCGGCGGCGTCGGATGGCTCCTGCTGGTTCCTCTGCTGTGGTGGCGGCGCCGGCCAACGCCGTCCTTGGCGTAGAATTTCGGCGCTGTGTTCTTGGAATTCACGGCGGCTTTCTATGCTGCCCTCTTCGGCCTGGCGATCGGCAGCTACCTCAATGTCGTCATCCATCGGCTGCCGCTCGGTCTCTCGACCATCGCGCCGCGGTCGCGTTGCCCCGTCTGTCGTTCGGCGATTCGCGCCCGCGACAACATTCCCGTCCTGAGCTACCTCCTGCTGCGCGGCCGCTGTCGCCGCTGCGGTGTCCCGATCGGTGCCCGCTATGCCCTCGTCGAGCTGGCGACCGGTGCTCTCTTCGTCGCCTGCATCCTGCACTTCGGAATCTCCCTCGCGGCTTTGGTGGCGATGCTCTTCTGCGCCCTGCTGTTGGCGCTGGCGGGGATCGACTTCGACCACTTTCTGCTGCCCGACAAGCTCACCTTGCCAGGCACCGCCGTCGGTTTGGCGTTGCAGCCGTGGATTCCCTGGACGGATTTTCGCGGCGCGCTTCTGGGGGCGGTGGCCGGGGCCGGCATTTTGCTCGCCATTTGGGGCGGGTGGTATCTCCTCCGTGGCGAGGAGGGCATGGGGCTGGGCGACGTCAAGATGCTCGCCATGGTCGGGGCCTTCCTGGGTTGGAAGGGCATGGTCGTCACCTTCTTCGTCGCCACCGCCGCCGGCGCCATGGTGGGCCTGCTGTTGATCGTCAGCGGTCGCTCCGGTCGCCGTGCCCGGCTGCCCTTCGGCGTCTTCTTGTCCCTCGGCTCGCTGGTGGGCTTGTTCTGGGGGCGTTCCCTGGCGGACACCTATCTGGGGATGCTGTGAAACGACCGCCGTGGCGTCTCGGGTTGCGTGGCGAGCTGTTGATCCTGCCGCCGACGGCGCTCTTGCTGTTGATGGTGCTCTCGACCTTCACCCTCTCGTCCTATCGCGGCGGTCTGTTCCTGCTCGCCGAGGAGCGGCGGGCCGAGGCGGCGCGCCTGGCCAGCGAGGTCGCGGCTCGCGTCGAGGCCAGCGCGATGCCGACGGCGGCCGATCTGCGTCGCGGTGCGCCGGCAGCTCTGGGGGTCGACCTGCTCGATGCACGCGGTGTGGCGCGCACGAGCTTCGGCACGCTGACCCTCGAGACGACACGTTTGCCGCCGCTGTCCGAGATCACCGCGGCCCAGGGGTTCGGTCCCGACGGCAGCTTGCCCTACTCGGTGATGGGTGTCGCGCCGCTGGGGCCGAGCGAGGCTCGCCGCTACGTTCGCCTGGAGCTCGATGCCGCCGAGCTCGGGGCCCAGCTACGCGGCGTCAGGGTGCTGTCCTGGGTGGTGCTGCCGGCCAACGGGGCGATCTTGATCTTGCTGCTGTTCTTTCTGCGTCACCTGCTGCGGCCCATCGATGCTCTCTTCGACCGCGCCGAGCGCTTCGGGCGCCCCGAGGTCGAGGGTGAAGACGAGGTCGGCTTTCTGCTGCGCACCTTCGAGCGCGCCCTGGAGACCTTGTCAGAGGAGGGGCCGCCGGCGAGTGACGAGCTCGAGGCGTTGCGTCGTACCCTGGCGCCGAGCCTCGACAGCGGTGTGCTCCTGCTCGATGCCGGCGGCCAGGTGGTGGCCCTCAACGAGGTCGGAGGGGATCTTCTCGGCTGTCGATTGGAAAAGCCCGGGACGGCCCTCGAGGAGGTTCTGGTCGGGCATCCCCGGCTCACCCGCTTGCTGGCGTCGGCGATCGCCGGTGGCGGCGGCGTGACGCGCCAGGAGATCGACCTCGATCGCGGCGCCACCATCGGGGTCACCCTGCATCCGCTGCGGCGCGATGATGGTGCTGTGCGCGGTTACCTGGCGCTGTTCGCCGATCTCACCGAGAGCCGGCGGCAAGCGCGCGAGGTGCGCCTGTCGGAGAGTCTCGAGGGCCTCGGCGAGCTCGCCGGAGGGGTGGCCCACGAGCTGCGCAACTCGCTCGCCACCCTCAAGGGGTACCTCACCCTGATCGAGAAGTCCCCGGGGGAGGACTCGATCCAGGACTTTCTCGCCGAGATTCGGCGTGAGTCGGACCATCTGCAGCGCATCCTCGAGGACTTCCTGACCTTCGCACGGCCGGGTTCGGCGCGCATCGAGCGCTTCTCCTTGCTCGCCATGGCCCGGCGCGCCGCCGGTGATCCGGCCCTCGCCGAGGCGGCGGTGGAGGTGGTGTGCGAGAGCGAGGAGTCGCGGTTGCTGTGCGATGGCGATGCCCAGCTCCTCGAACGGGCGGTGCGCAACCTGTTGCACAATGCCGTCGAGGCGGAGCGCGCCGCCGGTCGCGAGCCGGCCCCGGAGCTACGCCTGCGGCGCCTCGGCGAGGAGCTCGAGGTGGCGGTGCTGGATCGCGGTGTCGGGGTGCCCGAGGAGCTCCAGGACCGGCTCTTTCGGCCCTTCGTCACCGGTCGCGCCGAGGGGGTGGGTCTCGGCCTCGCTCTCGCCCATCGCATCGTCAGTCTGCACGGCGGGCGACTCTCCTTGAGCCCTCGGGAGGGCGGCGGCAGCGCGGGTCGCATTCGGATTCCGGTTGACGCAATTGTTACGAATCGTAACAATTCTGATTGAGACTCATCCCGGCGGAGGAGTCAGGTCTGGTCCGTTCGGGCCCTGATGGCAGGCTTTTTCGAGCTTTCGGGCGTCGCTGACCGGGTTGGCCGCGGTTTTGCTTTACAGGAGTGCGCTATGCAGAGATCTGGCGGAAGTAAAAGCGTTCGAAGCAAGGGACAGGCGGGATTCACCATCTTGGAGATGGTGGTGGTGGTGGTGATCATCTTGGTGCTGGCGGCCATCGGCTGGCCGGCCCTGCACAAGATGATGCTGCGACAGAAGCTCCACGGCCTCGCCCAGGAGACGGCGATGCAGATGCAGAGCGCCAAGCTCGAGGCCATCAAGCGCGGCGTGCCGGCGGTCATGCGAGTCGATTTCACCAACGACGAGATCATGACCTTCGTCGACTTCGACAACAGCGGCACGCTCAATCCCGTGGGTGGAGCCCGGCCCGGCGAGACCGATTTCGTGATCCAGCGTCGGCCGCTGCCGGAGACGGTCTTCTTTTGGGGGCCGGCCGATGCCGGTGAAGAAGGGCCGGATGTGGTCAACGGCTTCACCGCCGTGCCCTCGGCGCCGGCCGAGCCGCGCCAGGCGGTCTTCGAGCCCGATGGCTCGATCCGCGATGTCGGGGCCTACCGCTTCGCCGATCCGCGCGGCAACTACCTCGAGGTCATCGTGCAGTCGGAAGCCTCCGCGCTGGTGCGGTTGCGCAAGTGGGACGGCACGGCCTTTCGTGAAGCGGGCGAAGGTGGCAAGGCCTGGAAATGGAGCATGTGATGAGGAGCGTCGCCATGAAGCAGTCGCTGTCGAGAACCCGCCGTGCCGGTGAGCGCGGCATCACCATGGTCGAAGCTCTGATCGCCATGGCTTTGTTGCTGTTGGTGGCGATCGGCATCCTGCCGTTGTTCACCCGCGCCATCACCAACAACGCCAGCGGCAGCGTTTCGACGCAGATCGCCAACCACGCTCGGCGGCAGCTCGAGACGGTCTACCAGCTGCCGTTCAACAATCAGGCCCTCACCATCACCACCGGCACCGAGCGCCAGAGCATCGACTACTTCTCGAGCGGCAATCCCAAGCTGATCGGCGACGAGGTCTGGACGGCGACCCAGCCGACGGGCACCGCCTACAGCTCCTGGACCCGCACCACCATGGTGCGCCAGTACTCCCTCGGCGGCTCGCCGACGGACGCCGACGCCGACGGCGTGCTCGACCTCCTGCCGGGCCTGCAGGACGCCGACAAGGACGGCCTCCTCGATGATCCGCTGTCCGCCGGCACCGACGCCGGTTTCATTCATCTCAAAGAGGTCGAGGTGCTGCTGCAGTCGAACGGCTCGGCGCAGGCCCTCGGACCGACGCCCGATCTGCGGATCCGGGTGCTGAAGCCCTTCTAGGACGGAAACAGCCGATGCAGATTGCAAACAATCGCCGTTCCCAGGGTGGCTTCACCGTCGTCGAGCTGATCGTCACCCTCTTCGTGGTGGCCGAGATCCTGGTCGCCTCGCTGATCCTCTTCGACCTCCACAACGAGCTCGCCCGGGTGCAGAACAATGTCGCCGACATGCAGCAGTCGCTGCGCGGCGCGCAGCGCGAGATGGTCTCGACGGTGCGCATGGCGGGCCGCGGCGGTCTGCCGACGCAGCTCGGCGCTGGGCCGGCGGCGGGAGTCCCGATCTCGCAGACGGGGCTCGCCGTCTCGGTGATCAACAATGCCGGGTCGAACGTCCGGGCGGTGGCCGCCGATGCCACCACCAAGGTGCTCCCCGGCACCGACATCCTGCGGATTCGGGGCATCTTCGAGACCCCCATCTACCAGCTCTCTTCGACCGCCTTGGGCGCTGAGGCGACCCTCACCCTGCTGCCCGATCCGGAAAATCCCGCGACCGCCACCAGTGGCTCGCTGGTGATCAACAACCCGTCGCCGACGGGGGTGCCGCAGGATCTCGAGTTTCTGTCGCCGCAGGGGGTCAATCCGAATCCCAATCTCGGCCGCGGCTTGCTCCTGGTGAGTCCCCTCGACGACACCATCTACGCGGTGGTGGCGATCACGGCGATCGCCGAGAATCGCGTCGCCGGCCTGCTGACCTCGGTGACCGTGACCTTCAGCACGTCGGGCCATGCCCGCAGCTCCGACTATCGCTCGCTGTTCAGCGCGGCCGGCAATCTGCCCGACAATCTGCGCACCGTCGCCTTCGCCGGCCTGCTCGAAGATCACATCTACTACGTGCGCGAGGCGCGCGCCATCCCGGGCGATGCCACCAGCGATCTGACGCCGAAGCTCAGCCGGGCGGAGATGTTCCCGGGCAGCAATGTCGCCCTGTCGACCGATTTGGGCCGCATCGAGGTGGCCGACAACGTCATGGACCTGCAGGTGGCCTTGGGCTACAACAGCGCTCAGGCGGGCTACTTCACGCCCGCCCAATCGGACGCCCTGGTGATCACCGAGACCGCCAACGGCCAATCCGACGACTGGCTCTACAACACCAGCGCCGACAACCATTCGGCCAGTCCCTGGGTATCGCCCTGGACGGTCGCGAATCCCCTGCCGGATCTGCAATACGTTCGCCTCACGACGCTGGTGAGAACGGACCGGCGCGACTTTCAGTACGTCGCCCCGCCGATTCAGCGCATCGAAGACCGCAACTACGGTGAGACCGCCGATCCGGCGACCGAGGCCAACCGCCTCGACCGCATGTTCCGCCGGCGTCTGCTGCAAACGGTCGTGGACATGAGGAACCTGTGATGAAGCTCGCTCCGACCCTGCCGGCGGCTCGCCGGAACCAACGCGGAAGTGCCTACGTCATCGTCCTGTTGGTGCTGGTGGTGCTGAGCATCCTCGGCCTTTCGCTCGCCCTGGTCACCCAGACGGAGCGTCAGATCGGATCCAACGAGAAGACTCTCCAGCGGCTGTTCTATGCCGCCGAGTCGGGCATTGGCGTGGCGGTCAGCAAGGCCCTCACCCTGCCCGACAACCAGCCCTTCGACCTCACCTTGACGGAGCCTCTGGTGGGCAACGTCAATCTGCGCCACGACGTCAGGCTCTCGGCCCTGTTGCCGATCCTCGATGCGCCGTGCAATCTCTGCCAGATCAACGATCCGGCGGATTTCTCCGAGATCAACCACGCCCTCGGCGTCACCGCTCGCCGCTTGGGTTGGACCGGCTCCGACCCGACGGCGACCACCCTGCTGAGCCAGAAGTCGATCAACCTGATGGTCGAGTTCCAGCCTTGGCAGGGCACGCCGCAGCAGCTCTCGGACAGCATCAACAATTCCGCTGGTATCGACAGGATCGTGCCGTGAGTCGGTCCCCGAGGAGGATGAGTGCCATGAAATCCCAAGTCCTATCGCGTCATCCGCTGGTTCCCCTGGCGTTGACGTTGCTGTCCGTTTTCGCCCTGCTGTGGGCGAGCCGGGTGCAGGCCGACGATCGCAGCCTGGTCAAGGTGCAGGAAGCCGACCCCTACGTCTTCATCCTGTTCGACACCACCGGCTCGATGAACTGGCCGACCACCGGCTTCAACGACGCGGTGCCGGCGCAGGACGGGCCCCAGTCGCGCATGTTCCAGGCCAAGCAGGCGATCTACAACGTGCTCGAGAACGTGCAGAATGTCAAGTTCGGCTTTGCCACCTTCCCCAACCACAATCAGCTGCGCGTGCGGGGCAAGACACCCTGCAACTTCCCGACCAGTAACACCGCTTGCATTACGCGCGACAACACCTGGTTCGGCGCCGGAGTTTGTGATGGTTGGGAGCCCAACACCGATGAGGCCAATGATCCCTTCACGCCGACGGATCCGGCGACCGGCAGCGATCTCCAGACCATCAACCTCAAGTACCCGACGGTCAGCAACCCCTACGAGTCTGGCCTGCCGGCGGTGATGGACCACGGCGATGTGATCCCGATGCACTGGGATCACAGCAACGCCCGGCTCATCCAGCGTCGCCTGGCGCCCAATCTCAACCTCGATGGCGACAACGATGGCACGGCGGCCTGGGACGATGCCGACGACCCGCAGGCGACTCCCTACTTCGGTGTCGCTCCCTTCCTCGAGGATTTCCCGCTGCTCGGCGATCCCTTGGATCCGGTCAATCGCGCGCTCGACGTCAGCAACTCCGTCGCGCTGCCGATTCTCGGCCGCGGTGCGACGCCGCTGGCCGCCTCGGTACGGAACTTCAACGCTCACATCAAGGATTGGATCGTCGAAGCGAAGAAGAACGATCCCCGATTTGGCTGCAAGAAGGTCTACCTGATCATTCTGACGGATGGTGAGGACACCTGTCTGCCGGCCAATGGCGATGGGCCCGCCGACGATCCCAACCCGCGCGAGACCCAGCCGCCGCTGGCGGTCAAGGAGGTCTATGACGACAACGACGTCAAGACCTGGGTGGTCGGCTACGCGGTCAACAACACCACTATCCTCAACAACATGGCCATCGAGGGCCAGACCGACGCCCGCACCGTCGACCCGACGGCCACCAACCAGGCCTTTTTCCCCAGCAACCAGACCGAGCTGGTGAACGCGTTCCGCAACATCTTCAACGCCATCCGCGCCGAAGCGCAGAGCTTCGCGTCGGCGGCGGTGCCGCAGAATCAGGCCAACTCGGCCGACAAGATCTACCTGTCGAGCTTCTTCCCGGTGGAGGGGGCCGCCGTCTGGCCGGGCCGCATCGATGCCTATCTCCGTCCGCTGCCGCTGCGCAACGAGGTCGTCACGCTGCCCGACGGCACCACCGAAACCCGACAGGTGCCGGATCGCACCAAGAACTGCACCGCGAGCGACCGCAGTGCCTGTCGTCTCTGGGATGGCGGAGATCAGCTTCTGCTGCAAGGTGCCGACACCACCCAGCTCGACAATCGTGAGTACAACATCGGCAATGGCGAGGGCCGGCGACGGGTTTACTACACCGGCCGAAGCAACGCCGGGGCTCCGCGGCGGCGCGCTTTCCTGCCCAACACTCTGACCGATGGTCGGGCGCAGGAGCTGATGGGGTTGATGGGTTGTGGCACCGCCGGATCGGTGTTCCCGGACTGCACCGCGTCGACCAGCAATCTCGACGAGCTGCACAAGGTTGCGCGCTACGTTCACGAGACCAAGAGCTACGAAGATCCCGATGCCCCAGCGGTGATGATCAACTACCTGCTCGGCGAGATCTTCCACTCGGACCCGGTGGTGGTGGGAGCGCCGGACAACTTCCGCTTCTACGCCAACGATCTCTTCGCTGACTTCCACGGTCCGTCGGAGACCCGCCCGACGGCGGCGCTCCTCTCCCAGGGCTTCGACGAAGCCTGCGAGATCAACTCGCCCTACACCAAGGAGAATCCGGGCTACATCTGCTTCTTCGAGCGGCACAAGTTCCGCCGCAAGGTGCTCTTCGTGGGCGCCAACGATGGCCAGCTCCATGCCTTCGATGCCGGCATTTTCGACGGCAACTTCAACAACACGACGGGCGTGGTGACCGGTAACTTCGACAACGGTACCGGCCGTGAGCTGTTCTCCTTCATCCCGGAAGGGGTTCTGCCGACCTTGACGGAGATGGCCAACGGGACCCTCGAGACCTACGGTATGGATGGCTCGGTGACGGTCGCCGACGTCTTCACCGGCCCGACGGCGACGGACAAGCGTTGGCGTACGGTCGCCATCGGTGGGCTGCGCGAAGGCGGCAAGGGCTACTTCGCCCTCGACATCACGCAGCCGGACGTGCTCGGTAACGGCAACATTCCGCAGCCGCGGACGGGCTCCCTCAAGTATGTGCAGTCCTGTGTCAGCAGCTCGACCACCGGTTGTATCGACCAGTATCCGCGCATCCTGTGGGAGTTCCAGGACCAGTGCGAGAACACCATCACCAATGCTCTCGAGCCTTGCGACGAAGACGCCAACGGTCTCGACGATCTCGGCGACGGCTGGTCGAAGCCGACGGTGGGCTTGATCAGGGTTTGTGATGGCTCGAACTGCGGTCCGACCGGTACCGACATCACGGAGCGCTTCGTCGCCATCTTCGGCGGCGGCATCGACCCCGACAACCTCGGAGCGCGCGGCAACTTCATCTACATGGTCGACGTCGAAACCGGCCAGACCATCTACAAGCGTGAGGTCATCGGTGCCGTGCCCAGCGAGCCGGCGGCGGTGGATACCGATCAGGATGGCCTGATCGACACCATCTACGTCGGCACCACGTCGGGCTACATGTACAAGGTCGACATGCGCACGGTGCCGCAGTTGGTCAACGTCTCCGGCTTGGGCAAGCGCATCACCGATGTCGCCTGGAGCCCGTTCCAGATCTTCGATGCCGGGCCGCGGCCGATCTTCTTCCCGCCATCGGTGATCTTCGTCGGCAAGCTCGGACGCTATGCGGTGGCCTTCGGGACCGGTTATCGCGAGGATCTCTGGGGTCCGCGCACCGAGACGGCGCGCTTCTTCGTGGTGCTCGACGAGATTCTCGACAGCACCTCGACGCCGGCGCGCCGACGGCCCTTCGAGCGTGGTGATACGGGCCTACCGCTGACCTCGACGGATCTGCGCCAGATCAATCCCGATTCGCTGCCGGCTTCCGGCGAGCCGGACTACCTCTCGGCACCGGGGACCTTCGATCCGGGCTGGTACATGGAGCTGTTGTCGCGCGAGAAGGTGATCGCTTCACCCTTCGGCCTCTCGGGCCTGCTGGTGTTCTTGACCTTCCAGCCGGAAGAGATCATCAACGGCGGTAGCCGAACCTGCGCCCGGCGCGGTCAGGGGCGGTCCTTCACCGTCTTGACCACCAACGGCAACCCGGTGGTCGGCAACAGTCGTTATACGATCATCGACGATCTGCCGACCGGTGCCTACACGGAGCTCGGGATCACCAAAAACCCGGATCCCAATGCCTCGCCGGGATCCGTCGAGGAGGCCATTCCGCCCGATCTGGTGTCGGTCATGGATTCGCTGAAGGGGTTGTTCCCGGACGATTGTAAGTTCGCGAACTACACCATCAACGTGAAGACGCGCCGTGCCGATACCGGAGTCGAGTTCATTGCGCCGGTACCGATCTGCATCGTGGAGAAGAACTGGAAGGAGTTCTAGGGCAATGAGCCAACTCGAGAATCGGCCTGCAGCCGTGCGAGCCATCGGGCGCCGCTGGCTGGCGCTGTCGGTGACCATCTTGGCGCTGGCCGCCATCGCTTTGCCGGTGGCTGGCGACCTGCTGGTCCTGAACGATGGAACACGCATCGAGACTCGCGGTGAGTGGGAGGTCAAGGGCCGCCTGGTGGTCTTTGAGCTGCCCACCGGAGCATTGTCCTCGATGCGCTTGTCGGAGGTCGATCTCGAGGCCAGCAAGGCGGCGACGGAGGCGGCGAAGGAAGCTCGCAGCGCTCCGCCGCCGGCCCCGAAGCCGAAGCGCAAGGCGGTGCTGGTGTTGACCGACGACGACATTCCGCGCGCCCGTCCGGTGGAGTCCGACGAGACCGCCGACGGGGACGATTCGGCGAAGGCCGTCGAGGGCACCACCGACGGTGATGTCGAGGTCAGCGACTGGGATATCGAAACGCCCCAGGATCGCGATGGCACGGTGGTGCGCGGCACCGTCTCCAACAATGGCTCGGTGATCGCGACCCAGCTCTCCATCGAGGTGCTGGCTTACGACACCGAGGGCACTCTGCTCGGCCGAGTGCCGGCGACGGTGCCGTCGCGGCCCGTGGCGCCGGGCCGAGTGGCTCGCTTCGAGGCCCTCTTCCGCGGCGTCTACGGCATCGTCGGCGCCAAGTTCGTGGTCAAGAGCAAGCGCTTCTCGGAGCAGGACCTGACGCCGCCAGCCCCCACCGGCGACTCACGCTAGCAGGCTGCTGAAAAAGTTCGCTTCGCGACTTTTCCAACGCTGCTAGCTGTTTGTTTCAGGGGCGCCCGGCGAGGGGGCTGAGCGCCCCCTCGCCTGCGCGGCCCGGCCCAAAAAAAGTGCGATTTTCGGCGGCCCGCGTAGGGGCTCACCCCGTCTCACGGCTTCGCCGCCGGCCCTCTCGGGCCCGGTCGCAGGTTGCCGACGAGTTTTTCAGCAACCTGCTAGCGGCGGTACTTCGGGACTCCCTCGAGGTCGAGCTCCCGAATCCGGCGCTGCAGGGTGCGCAGGCTGATGCCGAGGTCTGCCGCGGCGCGCTGTTTGTCCCCTGCGGTGGCGATCAAGGCCTGGCGGGTGAGCTCCCGCAGGTCCCTCTCGGCGCCCGCATCGGCGAGATCGGCAGCGCTCAGATGATCCCCCTCGGCCAGAATCAGGGCGCGCTCCAAGACATTCGACAGCTCCCGCACATTGCCGGGCCAGGAGCGGCCGGAGAGCTGCTCGAGGGCATTGTCCGTCAGGTGGAGGGGTGGCCGGCCGATGCGCTCGGCAATTCCGCGGGCGAGGTGTCGGGCGAGATCGGGAATGTCCGTCGGCCGCTCGCGTAGCGGTGGCAGCTCGATCGGGAAGACGGCGAGGCGAAAGTAGAGGTCCGAACGGAAGCTGCCGTCCGCGACCATCTCTTCGAGGTTGCGGTTGGTGGCCGCCACCAGGCGCACGTCGGCCGCCAGGGTGCGCTGCCCTCCGACCCGCTCGAAGGTCTTCTCTTCGAGAACCCGCAACACCTTGCCCTGCACCGCCGGCCCGAGCTCCCCGACCTCATCGAGAAGCAGAGTACCGCCGGCGGCGGATTCGAAGCGGCCGGCCTGACGCCGGTCGGCCCCGGTGAAGGCGCCTTTCTCGTGACCGAAGAGCTCGTTTTCCATCAACGCCTCCGGGATGGCGGCACAGTTGACCGCTCCGAAGGGGCCCCGGCGGCGCGGCGAGAGGGCGTGGAGGGCGCGGGCGAAGAGCTCCTTTCCGGTGCCGCTCTCGCCGGTCAACAGGACGGTGCTGTCGGTAGTGGCGACGCGCTCGAGGAGGCGGGCGGCGCGCCGTAGGCTGGGGTGAGAGCCGATGATCGCCGGCGCTCCCGGGGGCGCCAGGCAGATCGGTCCGCCGTCCGGTTCGCCGAGGGCGCTGGCGATCAGCGCGAACAGGTCGTCGATCTCGACCGGCTTCTCGAGAAAATCGAAGGCGCCTTGCTTCATGGCGCGGACGGCGGTGCCGACGGTGCCGTAGCCGGTGAGCAGGATGACCGGTGCGCGCGGTTGCAGGCGCCGCGCCGCGGACAGAACCTCTTGCCCATCGGCTCCCGGTAGGCGGAGGTCCGAAAGCACCAGATCGAAGGTCTCTCGGCCTAGCAGGTCGAGGCCGGCGAGGCCGTCGTCCGCCTCCGTGACGCGGTATCCTTCTCGGCTCAGGGCCTGCGCCAGCATGCGACGCAGGGACGCCCGATCTTCCACCAGCAGGATGTGATGGCTCATTTGGATGGGGCGCCTTCGGGGTTCGTATAATCCGTGAATCCGCCCTCGCCAGCCGGGGGCGGCTGCGAAGCGATGATCGACACGATTTCATTCTACCGGCCGCCAACGTGAGCATCGAGGGACGTCTCGAACGCATCAATGCCGATCTGCGTGAGTTTCAGATCGAGTTCGAGCGCTTCTTTCGCGGCCAGCGAGTGACGCCGCCGGACGAGATCCGCCAGCGCATCCAAGCGGAGCTGCGGCACGTGCGACAGGCGCCCGGCAAGGGCGTTGCCGAGAACTTCATGGTCGCCCAGGCGGAGGCTCGCTTCAACAGCTACAGCGAGCTCTTCAATCGGCGGGTTCGGGATCTCGAGATGGGCGGTCGAAAGATACGCCCGAAGGGCGCGACGGTCGATGTCGATCGCGGCGTGGTCTTCGGAGAGCGGGTCGAAGGGCAGGCGGTCGAAGCCCTGTACCGCGGCTTGCACCGGCAGGGTAAGGACCCGCGCTTCGATCTCGACACCTTTCGCAGCTACCTCGAACGCCAGCGCGACGCGATTCGCAAGAAGACCGGTTGCCAGAACGTCCAGTTCCGTCTCAGCTCGGAGAACGGCCATACCAAGCTCAAGGCCAAGCCGGTGTCGGCTTGAGAGCCCGAAGGAGAAACCCTTGAACCAGATCATCATCCGGGCCTTCGCCGTCGCTCTGTGCGCGCTGGCGGCGCTGGCCTTCGCCGTTGCGCCGAATCTCGACAAGGCCATCGACGCCCAGCGCAACCTCGTCGACGAACGCCCCGGCGATCCCTCGGCCCTCAACGATCTCGCCAACCTCCTGCTGCTGGCGGATCGTACCCAGGAGGCGGAGGAGACCTACCGTCAGGCTCTCGAGGTCGCTCCGGACTCGCCGTCGGCGCGCTTCAATCTGGGGCTGTTGCTGCAGCGCCGAGGCCTCCTCAAGGAGGCCCTCGCCGAGTATCGAACCCTGGTCGAGTTGGTTCCGGACAACGCCTGGGGGGCCTACCAGATCGGCTCCATCTACGAGTCCTGGGAGCAGGACGAGAACGCCGTCGAGTGGTACGGCCGGGCCTACTCCCTCGATTCACGTCTCTTCCTGGCGGACTACAACCCGCAGGTGATCGAGAATCACCTCGTCGAGCGATCGATGATCGCCGGTCGCAAGGCCGCTGCGTCGCGACCTCTGGCGCCGCAGGTCTACGACGAGCCGCTGCGCATTCGCCGCCTGCTGGTCGACATGCCGTTGCGCTACGAGGGTGATGGCAAGGTCGACCACGAGGACGACGGCGAGGGGAGTGAGGAAGAGGCCGTCGAGGGGCGGGTTCTGGCGCCCGACGATCTCGACGACCGAGCCCTCAATCAGGCGGCCTCGGGCGCCCGCAGCAACAGCCGTTTCGGCAATCGCCGTTCGCCGTCCTCGAACCGGGTGCGAACCTGGAACTCGCGCGGTCAGGCCGATCGTCCGCAGCCCAAGAGTCGGGTCGGTGGCGGCGGCACCCGCACGCGCCCGAATCCTCTGGTTCCCGGCGGCGTGGCGCTGCAGCCAACGCAGCCCGGCGAGCGGCCTACGGTGCCGCCGCGGACGGTCCAGCCGCGCGGCAATCGGCCGACCCAGCCGGGGATCTTCAGTACCGGTCGCCTCGAAACGACGATCATCCCTGAGGATCGGCAGGGATAAGAGGCTTCGCCAGCCGCCCTCAGACGTTGAAGCGGTAGTGGACGACATCGCCGTCCTGGACGACGTACTCTTTGCCCTCGAGGCGCAGCAAGCCCTCGTCGCGACAGGCGGCGAGGGTTTTTCGGTTCAGCAGGTCTTCCCAGGGGACGACCTCGGCGCGGATGAAGCCGCGCTCGATGTCGGAGTGGATGGCGCCGGCCGCCTGGCGGGCGACGGTGCCACGACGGATGGTCCAGGCCCGCACCTCGTCTTCGCCGACGGTGAAGAAGGAGATCAGCCCGAGCAGATCGAAGCTGGCGCGGATGACGCGATCGAGGCTGGCCTCTTCGAGGCCAAGGGCTTCGAGGAACTCGCGCTGCTCCTCGGGCGCCAGGCGGGCGATCTCGTCCTCGATCGGGGCGCTGACGGTGATCGCCTTGACGCCGGCTCCGGGGTGGATCCCGAGGCCCTCCGGAGTGGCCGAGGCGACCTCGTCTTCGCCGACGTTGACCACCAGCAGGAGTGGTTTGGCGGAGAGTAGCTGGAAGCCGCGAATGCGCCGTTCGTCTTCCTCGTCGAGGACGACCTCGCGCAGCGGCGTCTCGTCTTCGAGGGCCGGCAGGAGGACGTCCCCGAGCAGCGCTTGCTCACGCTTCTCCTCCGGTGACAGACCGCGCTTCTCGCCTTTCTTGAGGCGCTCGATGCGGCGCTCCACCAGCTCGTGGTCGGCGAGGATGAGCTCGAGATCGATGGTGGCGACGTCGCGTGCCGGGTCGACATCGCCGGCCGCATGGAGGAGCTCCGGATCCTCGAAGGCGCGCACCACGTGGACCAGGGCGTCGACGGCCTTGAGCTTGGCGAGATCGAGGCTCTCGGCGCCTTCCCCCTGGCGCAGGCCGGGGATGTCGACGTACTGCACCGTCGCCGGGACATAGCGGCGCGGGTTGAACAGGTCGCGGAGCTGGGCCAGGCGAGCGTCCGGCACCTGGGTGATGCCGATGTTGGTCTTCGCCGAGGTGGCGAACTTGTCCGTCTCCTGCTCGGAGGCGGTGAGGGTATTGAACAGGGTCGTCTTGCCCGCCTTGGGCAGACCGAGAATTCCGATTTCCATTTGGTTACCTCGCGGGGGCGACAGGCCCCGGTTTCGACGCCGTTTCTTACCACGGCCGGCGCCGAGATGCTACGGCCCGCGGCCGTCGTCGGCGTGGACTTCGAGGCCGCTGAGCAGCAAGGTGGGAGATCCGATCATGCCATCGAGGGGCAGAAAGGTCAGATCACGGGCGACGGCCTGGACGCCACGCAGCAGGGCGCTGATGGTGCCGGTGATGACGGCGCCGCGCACCGGCGCCGTCGCCTTGCCACTCTGCAGAAGGAAGCCGGCGGCGGGCAGGGCGAAGCGGCTGCCGTCGGGGCTCAAGCGGGCGGGGCCGGAGGCATCGATGAAGTAGTAGCCCCGGGCGATGTCCGCCAGCAGGCTGGACACCGCCACCGCGGGATCCGGCAGGATGGCGAGGTGGGTCGGTCCGGGGATCGGAAGGTCGCGCCAACTGGCGCGTCGAGAGCAGCCGCTGGCTTGGCCCTCGCCGTCCTGCTGTTGGTGCCAGGCGAGCAGCGGTTGACCGAAATGGCCTTGCGCGATCAGCGGGATGCGACGGGTGGGAAGGCCCTCGCCATCGACCGCTGCGGCGCACAGTCCGCCGGGCCAGCGGCCGTCGTCGACCACCGTCAAGGCATCGCTGGCGATGCGGCCACGGCCATCGCGCATGCCTGCCAGACGGGCTCCGGCCCGCGGTCCGACCAACAGCGGCAGCAGGCCGTGGAGCAGGGCGGTCGCGACTTCCGGCGCCAGCAGCAGCTCGCCCCGGTCGCGCTCCACCGGTCGGCCGGTGGCCCCCACCGTCAGGCGATCGGCGAGGCGTCGTCCGAGGGCGGCGCCGTCGAGCTTGCGAGCCTCGCGCTCGGCGACGTAGAGGGTGGCCGCCGCCAATCGGCCTTCGGCTTCGAGGACTGCCTCGAGGCGGAGCGCCGCCAGCCGCCGGCGATAGGCGGTCGCGATTCCGCGCGTGCTGTTGATTCGGCTTTCACTGGAGCCGTCTTCCAGCACCGCCCTCACCAGCTTCGCCGTCGGTAGCTCCTGATGCAGGCCTTGTTCGAGTCGGCTCAGCCAGCGCAGGCCCTCGGTTTCGCCGATCAAGGGGGCGTCGAGATCCGCCGGCTCACTCCAGGCGTCGTCCGTGGAGGCGGGATCCGGCAGGCGCAGAGCCCAGCCATCGGCTTCCGGCCACGGGCCGACGGTGGGCGGAGGGCCGGTGCCGCTGGCGAAGAGGGAAGAGCGGTCGCCGCCGGCGCGCACCGCCCAGCCCTGCTCTTGGTGGAAGCTGGCGCCGCGCTGGGCGAGGCCGATCTCGAGACGGCGCGAGCGGC
The DNA here is from genome assembly GCA_039028635.1 of Acidobacteriota bacterium. Lineage (NCBI taxonomy): Bacteria > Pseudomonadati > Acidobacteriota > Acidobacteriota bacterium. The sequence continues at coordinate 105,741 of JBCCHV010000005.1, read as the reverse complement.
CGCGTCGAGCGTAGACCTCGACCTCGGCGAATCCCTCGCCGACGAGGTGGTCGAGGGTGCGGGCGAGGTCTTCCTTCACGGCCACAACCCTCTCACGGACGCACCTCGAGGCCCTCGAGGCGGACTGCCGGGCAGGTTGCCCACACCGGCAGCTTGCGGCCACCTTTGGCACACCATCCGGCGCCGGCGGCGCGGCGCTCGCGACCGATGGCGGTGAGGCCATCGAAGAGCTCGGCGACGCGACCCGAGAGGCGTCCGGCACCGACCGCCTCGCCGGCGACGCCGCCGCGAATCCGGCGCGCCGCCGGGAAGGCGAGCTCGAAGTCGCCGGTCAGCGGATCGAAGTGGCCGCGACTCGCCTCCTGAATCAGCAAGCCACCCTCGGCCTGCGACAGCAGGTCTTCAAAGCTGGCCTCTCCGGCGAGCAGCTCGAGGTGGGTGGATCGCGGGTCGGGAGGGTCGTGACGGCTACCGCGACGGGCGGCTCCCGGTAGCAACAGGTCCGAGCCGGCGGCCCAGGCGCCGTCGGCGAGCGGCTGCTGCACCACGCCGGCGCGCAGCAACCATCGCCGGCGCACCTCTTGACCTTCGTCGTCGGTTCGCCGCCGGACGCTCGTCGGTGCCGAGGTCGGATCGTCGAGGACCGAGAGGTCCGGTCCGCCGAGGCGCACTCCGATGGCCCCCTCGGGACGGCCCGTGAGGGCCAGCAGGTCGGCTTCGAGGGAGTGCGCGACGGCTTCGTGGAGCAGCACCGCGGTGGCCGCCGGGGCGAGGATGACGACTCCTCGGAAGGCCTCCGGAGGACTCGCTTGACGACTGCGGAAGCGCTCCACCAGGCGCTCTACGAGATCTTCGGCGGCGGTCCCCCCGAGGTCTGCCAGCAGAGCGCCGCAGCGACCCCAGGTGAGCTCGACGGTGCAGCTGTAGAAGCTCTCCGTTTCGCTCTCCGGCACCAGCATCCCCGACACCACCTGCAGCCAACGGCGGTGGCGGCGCAGGGTGACCTGCATCGGAAAGGCGACGTGGCGAGCCCGCACGCCGCGATGCAGGGCGCTGGCGAATCCCGCCAGCTCGGTCGCCTGGGGCGCTCCGCTCCAGGCGGCGACGTCGAGCAGCGGCTCGGGATATGCCGCCGACGGAAAAACCCGCGCCACCTGGCGCAAGGCTTCGGCGAAGGACTGCGGTTGAAAACCGTCGCGGCTGGCCACCCAGGTCTGGCGGTCACGGGTCAGGCGAAGGGCGAAACCCTCCTCGCGGCGGGTCCGAATGCCCGGACTGTCGCCCTCTGCCGGCAGCTCGATTTCTTCGCGCCGCTCGAAGTAGGCGTCGGCGAGATCGTCCGGTTGCGAGACGAGTTGCGAAACGGTGCGCGCCACGGCGGCGCGGTCGAGGCGGGCGAAGGGCATGGAGGGCGATTGTAGCTGTTAAGATGCCGCCTTCATCGAGCAGGAGAGAGCATGGCGGAAATCGAGGTCGAGACGGAAGATCGCGGAATGTCGGAGCTCGCCGAGCGCCTGCGGCAGGCGAGCCAGGGCGGCGGCGCGCAGCGCATCGAAAAACAGCATGCGGCCGGCAAGCTGACGGCGCGGGAGCGGGTCGAGCTGTTGCTCGATCCGGGGACCTTCGTCGAGGTCGACGCCCTGGTCACCCACCGCTGCCGTGACTTCCGGATGGACGAGAAGAAGATTCCCGGCGATGGCGTCGTCTGTGGTCACGGCTCCGTCGACGGGCGCCTGGTCTATGTCTTCGCCCAGGACTTCACGGTCTTCGGCGGCTCCCTGTCGGAGACTAACGCCCAGAAGATCTGCAAGGTGATGGATTTGGCGGTCGAGAACGGCGCTCCGATCATCGGCTTGAACGATTCCGGCGGCGCCCGCATCCAGGAGGGCGTGGTCTCCCTCGGTGGTTATGCCGACATCTTCCTGCGCAATACGCTGGCTTCCGGCGTGGTGCCCCAGATCAGCGCCATCATGGGGCCGTGTGCCGGTGGGGCCGTCTACTCGCCGGCAATCACCGACTTCATCTTCATGGTCGAGGGGACGAGCTACATGTTCGTCACCGGTCCCGACGTCATCAAGACGGTGACCCACGAAGAGGTCACCATGGAGGAGCTCGGCGGCGCTTCCACCCACAGCGCCAAGAGTGGCGTCAGCCATTTCACGGTGGCGAGCGATGCTGCCTGCCTGGCCTCGATCCGCCAGCTCCTGTCCTTCTTGCCGAGCAACAACCTCGACGATCCGCCGCCGGGCGCGAGCGAAGACGATCCGGATCGCGAGGAGCCGTCCCTCGACGACCTGGTGCCGGCCGATCCCAACAAGCCCTACGACATCAAGCAGCTGATCACCGCGGTGGTCGACGACGGTCGCTTTTTCGAAGTGCAGCCGGACTACGCCCGCAACATCGTGGTCGGCTTTGCCCGCATCGGCAATCACAGCGTCGGGATCCTGGCCAACCAGCCGGCCTATCTCGCCGGCGTGCTCGACATCGACGCCTCCCTGAAGGGCGCCCGCTTCGTGCGCTTCTGCGATAGCTTCAACATTCCGCTGATCACCTTCGAGGACGTCCCCGGCTTCTTGCCCGGCACCCAGCAGGAGTACGGCGGCATCATCAAGCATGGCGCGAAGCTGCTCTTCGCCTATGCCGAGGCGACGGTGCCGAAGATCACCGTCATCACCCGCAAGGCCTATGGCGGCGCCTACTGCGTGATGGCGAGCAAGCACTTGCGGACCGATGTCAACTTCGCCTATCCGACGGCGGAGATCGCCGTCATGGGGCCGGAGGGGGCCGTCAACGTGCTCTACCGGCGCGAGCTGCAGGCCGCCGGCGAGGGCGCCGATGACCTGCGTCGCGAACGCGTCTCCGAGTACCGGGCGAAGTTTTCGAATCCCTACGTCGCCGCCGAGCGCGGCTTCGTCGATGCCGTCATCCCGCCGCGCACGACGCGGCCTCAGATCATCCGTTCCCTGCGCGCCCTGGCCGGCAAGCGGGCCAGCATGCCGGCGAAGAAGCACGGCAATCTGCCCCTCTGAGGAAGCCTCTCGCCCGCCGAAGCGCTACCCCGAAGCAATCACAATCTGGACCGAGGAGAACACCATGAGAGAGAAAGACCGCGCCCTTCGCCGTCGCCGTCAGCGGCGCGCCAAGCGCCTTCGCGCCCGCCTGCAGGAAGCTCGCAAAGCGGCGACCAAGAAGACCGTCAAGAAGCCGGCCGCCAAGGCCAAGGCCAAGGCCAAGAAGGCCGCCGACGATAGCTAGCCCGACCTTCGCCTGCAAGAGCAAAGAGGAAGCCGCCATGTCCGATGTTCGTTCCCTGAGGGTCCTCGACCCCGAGATCTACCGTGTCGTCGAAGCCGAGCGCGAACGGCAGAACCAGAGCCTCGAGCTCATCGCCTCGGAGAACTTCGTCGGCCGGGCGGTGCTCGAGGCGGCCGGCAGCGTGCTCACCAACAAGTATGCCGAGGGCTACCCCGGAAGGCGCTATTACGGGGGCTGCGAGCACGTCGACGAGGCCGAGCGGCTGGCCATCGCGCGGGCGCGCGAGCTCTTCGGGGCCGAGCACGTCAACGTTCAGCCGCACAGTGGGACGACCGCCAACACGGCGGTCTACTTCGCCTTCCTGAAGCCCGGCGACAAACTGATGGGCCTCGACCTCGCCTGTGGCGGGCACCTCACCCATGGTCATCGCCTGTCCTACTCCGGGCGCGACTTCGAGGTGGCGGCCTATGGCGTCGATCGCGAGAGCGAGCTGATCGACTACGATGCCGTCGCCGAGCAGGCGCGCGCCGAACGTCCCAAGATGATCGTCTGCGGGGCCTCGGCCTACAGTCGGATCATCGACTTCGAGCGCTTCCGGGCGATTGCCGACGAGGTCGGAGCCCTGCTGCTGGCGGATATCGCTCACATCGCGGGACTGGTGGCGGCCGGTGTCCATCCCTCGCCGGTGCCCTGGTGCGACTTCGTCACCACCACCACCCACAAGACGCTGCGCGGCCCTCGCGGCGGGCTCGTCATGTGCCGCGAAGAGCACGCCAAGGCGATCGATCGGTCGGTCTTCCCGGGGCTCCAGGGAGGTCCTCTGATGCACGTCGTCGCCGCCAAGGCGGTGGCCTTCAAGGAGGCTCTCGAGCCATCCTTCGTGGACTATCAGAAGCAGATCGTGGCCAATGCCCGGGCGCTGGCGGCGAGGTTGCAGGAGCGCGGTCTGCGGATCGTCTCCGGGGGCACCGACAACCACCTCAGCCTGCTCGATGTCGCCGCCGCCGGCACCACCGGCAAGGTCGCCGAGGCGGCCCTCGAGGCGGCCGGAATCACCGCCAACAAGAACACCATTCCCTACGATCAGAATCCGCCGATGGTGGCTTCCGGCATTCGCCTCGGCACCTCGGCCTTGACCTCCCGTGCCATGGCCGAGGGCGAGATGGAGACCATCGGCGACCTCATTGCCGAGGTCCTCGCCGATCCCGAGAACGAGGCCGTACAGCAGAGCGTTCGCGTCCGCGTGCGCGAGCTCTGTGATCGCTTTCCGCTCTACGAATGAGCCTCGGCTGACGGCGGATTCGTCACCAGTCGTCGGATCGCGCCGACCAGGAAGAAGGAGCCGCAGACCACCAAGGTCTGGGGCTCCCCTTCCCTTGCCCGATCGAAGGCCGCCTGGAAGTCGTCGACGACCTGCGCTTGCGGGGCATGGGGCAGGAGCTTTGCCGGATCGAGGCCACGGCCGTGGGGCGGTCGGGTGAGCACGAGCCGGTCGGCCAAGGGGGCGAGCCGCGGCACGATCTCCGCGACCTCCTTGTCCGCCAGCAGGCCGAGGAGCAAGTGGAGCCGGCCGGTGGGGGCTTGGGTGAGGAACTCCTCGAGACGTCGGGCGCCATCAGCATTGTGGGCGGCATCGAGCAGCAGGCGTCCCTGGCCCAAGGGCAGAACCTCGAGGCGTCCGGGCCAGATCGTCTGGCGGCATCCCCGTTCGATGGCGTGACGGTCGAGGCCGGACCAGCCGAGCTCTCGGAGCTGCTCGGCGGCACGGACCGCGAGGGCGAGGTTTTCTGCCTGGTGGGCGCCGAGGAGGGGGAGCTCGCAGTCGTACTCGGCGGCCTCGCTTTGCAAGCGGACCCGCTGTCCACGCCAGAAATCTTCGGCCGCCTCGAGGGCCGTGATCTTCATTCGCTGTGGCGCGACGATCAGGTCGCTGCCACGGTGCTTCGCCGCCCGGTCGAGGGCCGCGAGCACTTCGGGGTCGTGGTTCCAGGTGATCGCCGGTCGCCCCCGCCGGAAGATCCCGGCTTTCTCGCCGGCGATGGCCGTCAAGGTCGAGCCGAGGTGCTCGCGATGGTCGAAGGCGATCGGGGTGACCAGCGAGATCAGCGGCTCGGCGGCGTTGGTGGCGTCGAGACGGCCCCCGAGGCCGACCTCGAAGACCGCCAGATCGACGTCGCGGGCGGCGACCTCGGCGAAGGCCACGGCGGTGACCGCTTCGAAGTAGGTCGGCGGCGGATCCTCATCGTCGCTCTCGAGTACGGCGAGCAGCCGGTCGCCAAAGGCCTGAGGCGAAATCGGAGCGCCGTCGATCCGAATGCGCTCGGTGACGGACTCGAGGTGGGGTGAGGTGTAGAGGCCGACGCGATAGCCGGCGGCCTGCGCCATGGCGGCGAGCAGGGCGGCCGTCGAGCCCTTGCCGTTGGTTCCGGCGACCAGAACAACAGGGTAGCGCTTCTCCGGGTGGCCGAGTCGCCGGAGGAGGCGCCGCATGCGCTCCAGACCGAGATGAATCCCGAAAAACTCGAGCCGCTCGAGGGCCGCCGCGGCGCGCGGCGGCAGCTTCACGATCGAAAGTGCCGAAGGGACTTCGCCAGCGTGCTCTTGAGCTCCGGTCGGGGAACCACCATGTCGAGGAAGCCGTGGTCGAGGAGGAATTCGCTGCGCTGGAAGCCCTCCGGCAGACTTTGGCGGATGGTCTGCTCGATGACCCGGGGACCGGCGAAGCCGATCAAGGCTCCGGGCTCGGCGACGTTGATGTCACCGAGCATGGCGAAGGAGGCGGTCACGCCGCCGGTGGTGGGATCGGTGAGAATCGAGAGATAGGGCAGGCCGGCTTCCCGCAGGCGATGCAGCGCCGCCGAGACCTTGGCCATCTGCATCAGCGACAGGACACCTTCCTGCATGCGCGCTCCGCCGGAAGCCGAGACCACCAGCAGCGGACGCCGGGCCTCGACCGCCCGCTCGGCGGCGCGGGCCAACTTTTCGCCGACCACCGAGCCCATGGAGCCGCCCATGAAGCGGTAGTTCATCACCGCCAGCACCACTGGGATGCCTTCGAGCTCGCCCTCGACGGTGATCAAGGCGTCGCGAGCGCCCGACTGCTGTTGATAGAGCTTGAGGCGGTCTTTATAGCGCTTGGTGTCGCGAAACTGCAGCGGGTCGCCCGGGGAGACGTTGGTGTCGAGCTCCTGCCCGTCGCCGTCGAGCAGCATCCGGATGCGGCTTTCGGCACCGATGCGGAAGTGGAAGCCGCATTTGTAGCAGACGCGAAGATTCTCCTCGAGGTCGCGCGAGTAGACCACCTCTTTGCAACCGTCGCACTTCAGCCAGAGCCCTTCCGGCACCTTGCTGCTGGGCCGATCGGAGCGAACCGGCTTGGGTTTCTTCGCTTTTCGGAACCAGGCCATGGCGAGCGGTCGGCGGCTCGAGCGGCGCCCTCAGGAAGGCCAGTGGCCCACCTAGACGTCCGTCGGGTCGCCGTCCTCTTCGGCCTCGAGGTCGTTGGGAACGCCCAGGCGCATGCAGGCCGCGTCGTACATCTGGCGTGCCGCCTTCTTGGCGTTCTGGAGCTCCGCCAGGCGATCCTTCACCTTGGCCAGCTCTTCTTCGATCTGGCGATCGAGCTCGGTGATCTCACCCTTGGTGACGGTCAGGGTGTTCTCGTAAAAGCTTCTCTGTTGTTCGTTCAAGCTCATGGCTGAGTTCCTCCAATCGGCCGGGTCGCCTCAAAGACGGAAAGGAAGCCGAAGCGTCGTCCACATTCTGACTTCGACCCCATTCTTCGTTGCAGGCTGATATTTCGCGGTTCCGGCAGCTTCGAGGGCCGCCTCGTTGATCCCGACTTTTCTTTCGATGCCCTGGGTCAGCCGGGTATCGATGACCTTGCCGTTCTCGTCCACCAGGACCGACAGCACGACATCGCCTTGGACCCCCATCCTTCTGGCGATGGGAGGATACTTCGGTTTCTGGATGCTGACAAGTTTCGGCGGTACGACCCCGGGGCCGGGGCGAACCAACTGTCCCCGTCGGACGGCGGGTGGCGCGGGGGTCTTCGGTGCGGGCGCTTCTTGGACGGCGTGAGGAGGGGGTTGGGGGGAGGGTCGACGATCCGCCGGCGATTGAGCCACCGGCTCGGGAGGTGGGGCGCTACGTGGTGGTGATTCGGTGGCCACCGGTTGCTCCTCTTGGGGTGGAGGCGCCGTGGCCTCCGTCGGTGGTGGCTCGCTTCGGGTGGTCGGTGGCGGCGCCGGCGCTGGCGCCGTGGTCTCCGTCGGCGGTGGCTCGGCGGCGGCCCGTTGGGCTTCTTCAAGCTGTTGCTGGAGCCGCTGCTGCTCGGCTTCGAGGCGGGCGCGCAGCTCGCGTTCGCGCTTCGCCAGCTCCTGATCCACCAGGTCCGAAATCTGCTGCGTCGGATCGGCGGCCGCTTCCTCTTCCGGTTCCGGGGCGATCTCGGCTGCATCGGCGTTGACGCTCGGCTGGGTCGTCGCAGCGGCGCCGGCCGCCCCGCCAGTACCGGTCGCGCCAATGCTGGCTGCGCCAGCGCCGGTCTCATCGCTGCCCTCGACTTCTCCTGCGGCATCTTCCGCGGCGTCGCTGTCCGCTTCGTCCACGGCCGGCGTTGGTGCCGGTTCGATCGGCCGGGTCTCCGGAGCCTGAGACTCCGGGTTGGCCGGTGGCGGCGTCGTGTCGGTCGGGCGGAAGTAGAGGAATGCGGCGATGCCGCCCGCGACCAGCAAAGCGATCAACACCACCAGCGGCCAGCGTCGTCGTCCGCCTCCCTCCTCGAGATCGAGCTCGTCGATCGGCGCCGCCGGCGCGACGACCGCCTCTCCGCCCGGGGTGGGCGCCGTCGGCGTCGGTGTCGGCGTGGGGGTCGGGGCGGTAGCTTCGGCCTTGGCTGCCGGTGGGCTCGCCTTGCCGAGATCGCCCAGGCTGGCGAGGAAGTCGTCGGCGACGGAGGCGACCTCGGAGTCGCCCGACTTTTCGCTGCCGAAAGTGGTCGGGGGCGACGGGGCGCTCGGCGGTGAAGTCGGCGGTGCTGGTCGCGGCGCCGGCTCCGGAATCGCCGCCGCCGGCTGTGGTGGCTTCGTCACGACCGGGGGAGGGGCTTGCGGGCTCGGCGCCACCGGTGCCGGCGCCGGCGGCTGTTCGAGGCCGAAGGGCGGTTCTTCCGATTCGGCGGCGACCGGCGTTTCCGGGGCGTTGCGCAGTCGCTCGACGTAGGTCGCGAGATCCGCCGGTCCAGGCGTCGGCTGGAGCGAGTAGAGAACCTGCTCGAGAGCATCGCGCAGCTGACTGGCACTCTGAAAGCGATCTTCCGGATCTTTCGCCAGGGCGGTCATCAGAACTCGATTGGCATCCGAGTTGATCGCCGGGTTGATCTCTCGGGGAGGCTGCACCTGGCACTCTCGAACGGCCTCGAGCACCGAGATCTCGCTGTCGCCGGAGAACAGCTTCTGCCCGGTGAGCATCTCGTAGACCAAGGTGCCGAGGGAGAAGATGTCGGAGCGGGGATCGACGGACCGGCCCCAGGCCTGCTCCGGCGACATGTACTGAATCTTCCCCTTGAGCGCTCCCATCTGGGTATGGCTGGCCTTGGCGACGGCCTTGGCAATGCCGAAATCGCACAGCTTGATGTCGCCGTCGTGACTGACCAGGACGTTTTGCGGCGAGACGTCGCGGTGCACCAAGCCGAGGTCGCGACCCTCGAAATCACGCTTGCGATGAGCGTAGTCGAGGGCGCTCGCCAGTCGGGCTCCGATCAGCAGGGCCAGCCCCTCGTCCATCGGCACGGCGCGGTCCCGCGAGGTGTTGAGGATCTCGCGCAGGTTGAGGCCGTCCACGTACTCCATGGCGATGTAGTAGTGGGAGTTGATCTTGCCGAGATCGTAGATGTGGATGATGTTGGGATGACTGAGCTGGGCCGCCAGCTTGGCTTCGTCGATGAACATCGTGACGAAGTCTTCGTTGTGCGTCAGGTGGGGCAGGATCTTCTTGATCGCCACCGTCTTTTGAAAGCCTTCGACGCCTTTCATGCGGGCCTTCCAGACCTCCGCCATGCCACCGACGGCGATGCGCTCGAGCAGGGAGTACTGACCGAAGGGAGGCGGCATCTCAGCGCTCCCGGCGCTGGCCGGTTCCGCTGGCTCGGGCACCTCGACCGGTTCTGGCTCGGCGGAGAGGGCGTCGAGGAGCTCCGAGTCGAGGCGCATCGTCGGCGATCCCACCAGGCCGCCGGAGTCGTCGTCAGCGGTCGGCGGGTCGCCGAAGCCGGTCGGTGCCGGCGGCGCTGCGAAATCGCTCGGCGAGTCCGCTGTCGGCATGGCGGGCCCGGAGACGGCCGCGTCGGCGGCCTGGTCCCCGAGGGGCGAAGGGATGGCCGCGGGCTCGTCGAATGCGGCGGGAGTTTCTTCGGCCGGCGCCGGATCGAGCTCGAAGGCCGGGGTCTTGAGGGTCTCGACCGGGCTGGCCGAGCTCGAGATCTCGGCCAGCGGGTCCGGGGCGGGCGCCGGCCGGCTGGGGCTCGCCAAGTTGAGGTCGTCGAGGCCGAGGTCCGCCAACAGATCCTTCTCGGGAGCGGCCTTGGCCCTGGGGGCGGTCTTTTCGAGGCCCGAGAGAGTGTTCGAAAGCAGGGAGTCGATGTCGGTGTCGGCCTTGGGCTTGGGCTTGGGCTTCTTGGGTGGGCTCGGCGCCGGCGGCTTGCGGGCGCCGAGGTCGAGCACTCCCGAGAGGGTCTGCTCGAGCTTCTTCTCGATATCGCTGCTCGCGGCTGCCGGTGGTGGCGCCGGAGCTGCTGCCGGCGGTTTCGGGCTCACCGGCGGCGGCTTCGGGCTGGCGGCCTGGGATGCCGGTGCGGGCGCCGGCTCCTGGGTGACCTCCGACTCGAGCTCCGCGACCAGGTCACCGAAGATGTCTTCGGAGGTCAGCTTCTGGCCGGCGGCGGCCGGGCTGCCCAGGCTGGGCGGCGCCGAGCCGGAGAGGCCACGGCGAACTTCCAACCTCAGATCTTGATCGGTGAAGGGCTTGACCAACATGCCGTCGACCCCGAGGCGGTCGGCGTCCATCTCTGCCGCCTTGTGCTCGGGGATCATGGCGACCACACCGGGACCGCCGTGGCGGCGCGTGAAGCTGCTGTAGATCACCTCCGCCCCCTCGAGCTCGGAGTTGATCAGGACCAGATCGGGGGTTTGAGAGGTGCCGACCTGGACCCCTTCCTCGGGGCTCGCCACCTGGCGCGTCTCCCAGCCTTCCGTGCCCAGAGTGTCGAGAATCCTCTGGATGAATCGATCTTCGTTTTCAATGACTAGAATCAAAGGCATAGGGAAGTGGCTCCGGTTGGCCCGAGGGAATAGGTTTTTCTAGCACCGGGCTCGCCGTGAGTCAATTTCGCAAAGGTCGATTTTGCGGCCTTTTGAGTTGCTCGGGGCGTCGCGGCCCCTGCCGGCTTGCGGGCGGGGTGCGACGGCGAGGTGCATCCTATACACTGCGGGGCTCGAAAAAGACCGCCAATGCAAGCGCCGAGGCAGACTGCCGACGGCGAGGAGAGACGGAGTCATGGCTGGGCATAGCAAATGGGCTGGGATCAAGCACAAAAAGGCGATCATCGACGCCAAACGCGGCAAGCTGTGGACCAAGCTGCTGCGGGAAGTCACGGTGGCCGCCCGTCTCGGTGGTGGTGATCCGACCGGGAATCCGCGCTTGCGCAGCGCCATTCAGGACGCCCGGGGCGCCAATTGTCCCAATGACAACATCGATCGCGCCATCAAGAAGGGCACCGGTGAGCTCGAAGGGGCCGAGTACGTCGAGGTGACCTATGAGGGTTACGGTCCTGGTGGGGTGGCGATTCTGGTCGAGACGATGACCGACAATCGCAACCGCACCGTGGCCGAGATTCGTCACCTGTTCTCGAAGAACGCCGGCAACCTCGGCGAGAGCGGTTGTGTCGCTTGGATGTTCGATCGTCGCGGCCTGTTCGCCATCGCCCGCGAGGGCCTCGACGAGGACGCTTTCATGGAGCTCGCCATGGAGCTCGAAGCGGACGATTTCTCTACCGACGGCGAGAGCTACGAGATGTTCAGCTCCGTCGAGGACTACATCCGGATTCGCGAGCAGCTCGAAGACCGTTCGGTTCAGCTCGAGGTCAAGCAGCTGGCGATGATTCCGCAGAGCACCGTGCGGATCGAAGACGAGAAGCAGGCATCCCAGCTGGTGCGCTTGCTCGAGGCCCTGGAAGATCACGACGACGTGCAGTCCGTCTGGGCCAACTTCGACATCGACGACTCCCTGCTCGCCCAGGCCGCCGGCTAGCGGGCCGCTGAAAAAGCCGCGTGGCGACTTTTCCAACGCTGCTAGCTGTTTGTTTCAGGGGGCAAAGCGCCCCCTCGCCCGAAAAAGTGCGATTTTTCGGGCTCACCCCGTCCAGGGCGGCCCCGTCTCACGGCTTCGCCGCCGAGCCCTTACGGGCCCGGAAGCAGGTTGCCGATGACTTTTTCAGCAACCTGCTAGCGGGCGGCGCGACCCTCGACTCCGGCGGCCCGTGCTCGTTCTAGGCCTCGATCCGGGCAGCCGGCACACCGGCTACGGCTTCGTCGAGAAGCGCGGGCCGGCCCTCACCATGATCGAGGCGGGGACCTTCTCCTGTCCGGCGAAGGAGCCAGTGCCTCAGCGGCTGTCGTACCTCTCTCGGGAGCTCACCGATTTGGTCGCTCGTCGGCCGCCCGACACGGTGGTCGTGGAAGCACCCTTTCATGGCCTCAACGCCCGCTCCTTGATCGTCCTGGCGCAGGCTCGGGGTGCCCTGCTGGCGGTGGTCGGGGAGGCCTACGAGGTGCGCGAGTACAGCCCGGCGGAGGTCAAGTCGGCGGTGACCGGGAGCGGGCATGCGGGCAAGGATCAGGTGGCCCGAATGGTGCGTTTGCTGCTCGGCGTCAAGGAGCCCCTATCGAGCGATGCGACGGATGCCTTGGCGGTTGCCATTTGTGGTGCCCAGCGGGCCCGGATGGAGCGAATTTCCGCCCCGAAGCGACGGCGTAAGTAGTTCTTTGTCAAGGGCTTGGGGTCTGTCAAGGGTTTTTTGACCTGAATTTTTGGCCTGTGCTAGTATCCGCCCCATGCCATTTCCCACGGGGGTTTGCGGCATTCGTGCTCGGGGCGCGAAATTGGCCTCGGCGTCGACTTCAGCTTGGGAAACGTCTTCTCGAGAGGGCGCCGGGAGACGAGAGCACGGGAACTTATCTCGCCATCGGCGGGTCTAACTCAAGTACGGGACGAGCTTCGCATGATCGCGAGGCTCGACTCAGCTAAGAGGAGGAGGAACAGTGGCAGACTTCGGCGGAACGTTCATGGAATTCATGAAGCAGGGTGGGCTCGTCATGTGGCTTCTCCTCGTCGCCTCGATCATCGCGCTGGCGTTCATCATCGAGCGCTTCATCGCGTTGCGACGGGCCAAGATCAACGTCAACGAGTTCCTCGCCAAGGTTCGCAAGGCGCTGATCGTCAACCACTCGGTGAGCGATGCCAAGAAGATTTGCGAGCAGTACCGTGGCCCGGTGGCCTCGATCATGAAGGCCGGCCTGCTCAAGTACGGCCAGCCGCGTGAGGATGTCGAGAAGACCATCGAGAACGCTGCGCTCTTCGAGATGAGCCGCCTCGAGCGTGGCCTCGTCGTGCTCGCCACCATCGCCAACGTGGCCCCGCTCCTCGGCTTCCTCGGCACCGTCACCGGCATGATCCGCTCCTTCGACGCGCTCGCCGAAGCCGGTCTGTCGAACCCGGGCCTGGTGGCCTCCGGTATCTCCGAGGCGCTCCTCACCACCGCCGGTGGTCTGTTCGTCGCCATCCCTGTGCAGATCGCCTACAACTTCTTCATGACCCGCATCACCCGCTTCGTGCGCGACATCGAGTCGGCCACCAACATGCTGCTCGAGACCTTCGGTGAGATGGACCGGAGTGGTGTGTCGCCTGATTCGAAGTAAGGTGGAATCGGAACCCCGATGAAGCTACACCAACGAGCGAGGCAGGACGCGGCGATTCCCACCGCCTCGATGGCGGACATCGCCTTCCTGCTCATCATCTTCTTCATGGTCACGATCACCTTCGAGGTGGACAAGACCCAGGTGACGCTACCGGCTTCGGCTCTGCGCTATGAGATTCCGAAGAAGGCGGCCTACATCTCGGTCAGCGAAGAGGGAACCATCCGAGTCAGCTCCGGTGAAGAGATCAGCACCGTGATCCCGGGGCCGGAAGACGTTCTTTCTTTCGCCGCTTCGACCGTGGCCTCGAACCCGCAGAAAGTCTTCGTCGTCAAGGCGGACAAGGACACGCGCTACCAGATCATCGATCGGGTGATCGATTCGCTCAAGCAGGCGAAGGTAGAGACGATGTATCTCTTGTCCCAGGCCGAGACCATCGACGGCGCGGCGCCAGCGGGAAACTAGGGGGCGCGAGATGATTTTCAAGCGCGAAAAGAAGGTCAGCGACGAGATTCCGACGTCTTCGATGGCGGATATCGCCTTCCTGCTGATCATCTACTTCATGGTGACCGTGACCTTCACGGCAACGCGCGGGATCGACTTCGCCCTGCCCAAGGACGACGACAATCCCCCCGAGATCGAGAAGGAGGAGTCGGTTCTGATCGAGATCATGCCGGGTGGAAACCTGATGGTGGATGGTTCGCCGAAGCAGCTCGATCAGATTCTGGACTACCTCAAGCCGAAGCTCGAGCGCAATCCTCTGAAGCCGGTCATCATTCGGCCTGACGGCAACGCTCCTTACGGGGCGATGGTGGATGTCTTCGACGAGCTCCGGCAGGGGGTCGATCAAGGCGTCGAGGTCAAGAACATCTCGGTCCCGACGCAGCGCGAGATCGACGCCTTCTGGTTCTAGGGCGACGGTAGGAGAAACAAGCAATGGCAAACCAACCGAGTCCGCCGCCCAAGGCGAAGGCCCAGCAGCAGGAGCCGCAAGACGAGTACATGGCCTTCGCCCAGGAGTACGAAGAGGACAAGAAGACCATGCGGGTGGCGCTGCTGATCGCGGCCGTCGCCCACGCCATCCTGTTGGTGATCAATCTGCCCGAGCTGGCCAGCGGCGAGAACCAAGAGCCGGACAAACCGAAGGTCTATGTCGTCCAGCAGGTGCGCTTCAAGCCACCTCCGCCGGAGCAGAAGCGCGAGATCCCGAAGCAGAAGGCGAAGAAGGTGCCGATCCCGGATCCGACGCCGGACGAGCCGGAGCCGATCCGTCTGCAGGAGGAGATCGAGCCCGACATCGATCTCCCCGAGACCGACATCATCTTCGACATTCCGGAAGGCCCGCCACCGGTCGAACCGGAAGGGCCGATCATGGTGGGTGGTGATGTCAAGGCGCCGATCAAAGAGTACGCGCCGCCGCCGACCTATACGGAGATCGCTCGCAAGGCCCGTATCCAGGGTGTGGTCATCGTCCAGGCGACCGTCACCAAGGGTGGGGTCGTGCAGGACGTCAAAGTCCTCAAGGGGCTCCCGATGGGTCTCGACAAGGCTGCGGTCGATGCCGTGAAGAAGTGGAAGTTCAAGCCGGCTACCCTCAACGGTAAGCCGGTGGACGTCTACTACAACCTCACGGTGAATTTCACGCTGCAGTAGCAGGAGCCCGAAGGGATGGCCTTTCAAGGCTCGCTGACGGAGCTGCCGCTGCCGGACATCATTCAATTGGTGTCCGTCTCCGGCAAGACCGGTATTTTCTCCCTCACCCGCGGAGGACATCCCCCCGGGGAGATCTTCCTCCGCGGGGGACAGATCGTTCACGCAACGGTGGGCGATATTCAGGGAGAAGAAGCCATCTATGAGCTGGCGATCTGGCCGGAAGGGGACTTTCTGTTCACTCCCGGCAAGGAAAGCGCCTTCACCTCCGTCCGAAAATCCAACACCAATCTCCTCATGGAAGCCGCTCGTCGCATCGACGAGTGGCAGATACTCTCGAAGAAGATCCCATCGACGCGGATGATCCCGGTCTTCACCAACACGGCGACGACCACCTCCGTATCCCTGACCCCCCAGGAATGGGCGGTCATCTGCAAGGTTGACGAACGTCGCACCATCGACGAGGTGGCCCTCACCTTGGGACAGAGCGCCTTCGAGACCTCGAAGCTGCTCTACGGCCTGATCACGTCGGGCCTGATCTCTCTCAAGGAAGTGATCCAGACGGATCGGCTCGAGGGACTCGGTCTGCAGGGGCTGGCGGACATCGCGGGCCGAATCGGCGACGTGGCTCGCGGCCTGCTAGGTGCTTCGCCGCGCAGTGCCGACCTCGACCGACTACTGTTGGCGGCCAAGTCGGAGGTCGATTCCGGCCGTGGCCCCGATGCTGTCGTCGATCTCATCCGAGGCGCCGAAGGATTGGTCACGGGGGCCCTGGGGCCCAACCAATCCAAGGCTTTCCTCGACCGCGTAACCGGGATACTGGGAGGCACCTCTTCGGCTTGACCGAAAGTCTGCATGGAATTTGCATCGACTAAGCTTTGCGAAGCCGCTCCTGTTCTCGAAACAGTGGCTGCAGTAGCGGAAAGGAGGACGGCACCTATGCGAAATAAGACGACGATTCTGTTTTTGGTGACAGCCCTGCTCGCGGGGTCCGCCGCCATGGCGGAGTGGGAGGCCGGAGTTGCGGCCTTCAAGGCGCGGAATTATTCCGTGGCCGAGAAAGAATTCCAGGAGGTTGCCGCCAAGCAGCCCGAATGGCCGGGAGGCCACTACATGTTGGGGCAGGTGCTCTTGCAGCAAGGCAAGAGCAAGGACGCCCTGGCTTCCCTCAAGAAGGCCTACGAGCTGAAGCCCGCGGACATCAACTACCAGTACGTCCTGGCACAGGCCTATCTGAAGACCGGCGGTTATGGACAGGCCGCCCAGATGCTGCAAAAGATCAACCCGTCTTCTCTGCCGGCGCAGCAGCGCGGTAGCTATCAGAAGATGTTGGCCGTGGCTCTCGATCGCAGCGGCAACACGGGAGCAGCCTTGGCGGCTCTCAAGAAGGCTGCCGAGGCCAACCCCCGCGACGCCACCGCTTGGTTCAACTATGGCTCGACGGCCTTCAACTCGGGCCAGACGGCGGCAGGCTCCGCTGCCCTCGGCAAGGCCCTCGACCTCAAGGGCAATGACACCAAGGTCCGCAAGGCCTACGTCAACTCGCTGATTCGCCTTGGGCGTGAGAAGCGCGGCGACTCCAAGGTGGCGGCCTATCGCAAGGCAGCGACCGCGGCGGGCCCGTTGGCGGCCGGCAATGCCAGCTACGACAACCTGCTGCTGGTCTCCGAGGCGCAGCTCGGCGCCAAGGACTACAACGGCGCTGTGACCACCCTCAACAAGGCCCAAGCCAAGGCCGGCAACGATTGGTTGGTTCACTACTACCTGGCCCAGGCGAGCACCTCCCTCGGTCGCTACTCGGATGCTCGAGCGTCGGCTCAGTCGGCGATCGATCGAGCCGGTAGCTCGACCGACAAGAGGCGCGCCTGGCAGCAGATGGGATTCGTCGGTGAGAAGCTGAAGGACTACGACGCTTCCATCGAGGCCTACCGCAATGCCGGCGATTCGGCGGGTGTGGCGCGGGTCGAGGAGAACAAGCGGATCGCCCAGGAGAACGAGAACATCGAGGCCGAGAATGCCGAGATCCGGAAGCTCGAGGAAGAGCGCCGGAAGCTCGAGGAAGAGCTGCGTGGCCTTCCCGGTGGCGGTGGTCTCTAGGCAATAGAGTCACGACGTTCCCTTGAAGGGCTCCCTCGGGAGCCCTTTTTCATGCTCCCCATCGGCGTTTGTGCGTAGAATGCGGCCGTGAAGCGCCGCTCCGCTCTGCTGCTGGTTCTCGCCGTCTTGGGATGGCCGGCCACGGTCGTGCAGCCGGAGGAGGTGTCCGAAAGCTCCGAAGAGCTCGGCTCCGAATCCCCTCGAAGGCGCTCGGACACCCTGTTCCCGACCATCGATATCGATCTGCCGGAAGGCGATCTCGATTTGCGGGCCAGCCGATTGGTCGGCAACATCTTCTTCCAGGGGCAGGTTAAGTACAACTTCGTCGACGGTGACATCACCGCCTTCCTGCGCTACCGCGTCTACGGCAAGCGCCAGACCTTTCAGCTCACCGGCTTCGACTCGATCGAGTTCGAAAGCGTCGAAGACGTCTCCGGCGATTTCGATCGCGTGCGCGGACTGCTCGGCATTTTCGAGTGGCCCCACGACTATCACCGCCGCAGCTTCATGCTGCTCGAGGTCGATCGCATCAGCTCGAACCGTGAGGAGCTCAGGTTCAACGACAACCTCACCAACACCTTCGTACGCTTCGGCTATCAGATCGGAACGCCGGACGACCCACGCTCGAACGCCATCGTCGGCGAGAGTCGGGCTCGCCTCGATCGCCTGTTTACTCCGCACCGCGCCATCGGACCGCGGGGAGCCGGCCTGACGGCGGCGGCGACCTACGGCTTCGATTTCCTCCTCGGGGACTTCGATTACATACGCCTGGAGCTCGAGGGGCTGAAGCGCTTCGAGCTTCCCCGCGGGCGGTTTCTGGTCTGGCGTACTCACGGCGGCAGCTTTCCGCGCAAGAAGGTGATTCGTGAGGGCCCCGACGTTCCGCAGCCGGACCGCTTCTCGATTCCACGCAGCGAGCTCTTCCGTCTCGACGGTCGGGAAAATCTCAAGGGACTGCGCGAGCGGCTGCGGGGCACCGAGAACCTGCACACCACCGCCGAGCTGTTCTTGCCTTGGTTCGTCGACGAAGAGCGTCGTGCCCTGGGCCTGAACTGGAGCTCCTGGTACTGGGTGCTTTACGGGGGCTACGGCACCATCGGGTACGACCGCGACGTGCTCACCGACGTCTCCGAGTACTATCCCGATCTCGGCATCGGCATCGAGTCTTCTTTCGAGCTCAAGGGCTACACCATCTTCCTCTCGGCGGTGATCGCCCAGACCCTGAGGGGCGACTCGGAGCCGGAAGCCAAGCTGTCGATCAAGTCCTACCGCTAGCAGGCTGCTGAAAAGTCCGCTTCGCGACTTTTCCAGCGCTGCTAGAAGTTTGTTTCAGGGGGCTGAGCGCCCCCTCGCCCGAAAAAGTGCGATTTTTCGGGCTCACCCCATCTCACGGCTTCGCCGCCGGGCCCTCTCGGGCCCGGTCGCAGGTTGCCGATGAGTTTTTCAGCAACCTGCTAGCAGACTGCTGCCCTGGCGGCCCATGCCCGGCCCTGCCTTGGGTCTGCCGCGAGAATTTCACAGAAAGCTGGCATGATCTCCGACATCGAGCTGGGGGGAGTGGTCATATGCTAGGCTGCGGCCTCGTTCTAGCTCTCGATCTTCGCCCCTAACGTCCTTTGAAGAACTAGTCATTTCGGGCGATTTCAGGCCCTGCGGGCCGCCGAACATTTCGGCTGGAGGAACCATGAACCACTGGAAGCAGGGATGGCTGGCCCTCGGCCTGATGGCCGTCATCGCCGCCCCTTCCCTGGCAGGAGAGCAGGCCGTCGCACCGACCGCCACCGGCGAGTCGGGACTCTTTACCCTTCTTTCGGGCAACACGGTGCCCGAGGGAGAGTGGTCTTTCGGCCTCTACTACAACAACTGGGATCGCGTCCTCGAGTTCGACGATCGCGCCGATCTCGACTGGAACCGCCTCAGCGCCAGCGTCGGATACGGCGTCAGCGAGCGCTTCGAGGTCAGCCTTTCCCTTCCCTACGAGGACTTCGATGCCGACAATCCTGGTTTCCAGGACACTTCGGAATCGGGTCTCGGCAACGCTCGCCTGGGGGCCAAGTGGCGCCTCGGTGAGAGCTCCGGCGCGCGTGCCTTTTCGCTCAACGCCTTCGTCGAGCTGCCGACCGGCGATGAAGAGGTCCTGGGGGGCGAGACCGGCTTTGGTGCCGGCGCCAACTGGAGCGTCGACAAGTGGAACTTCAATCTCGGCGTGCGCGTGCCCGGGGATGTCGACGAGGTCGAGCTGTCACCGGAGGTGATCGCCGGTCTCGGCTACGTCGGCACCGTCAACGACCGCATGGACTGGATCACCGAGGTGGTGGGGACCCTGCCGACAGACAGCGACGATGCGATCTTCGAGGAGAGCATCGACGTCGCCACCGGATTCCGTTACTGGTTCGGCGAGTCCGGCAATACGGCTTTCAACTTCGCCATCCGGACCGATCTCCTCCAGCTCAGCGAAACCGATGAGCATTGTCCGATCGGTGGGCTGCTGGGGTTGACCTACCTGCCGCGGATGTTCCGCAAGGCGCCCGAGCCGGAGCCGATTCCGGCCGCCGCGCCGGCCCCGGCCCCGAAGCCCGCGCCGGCGCCGGCTCCGCCACCACCGCCGACTCCGGCCCCGGCTCCGCCGCCACCGCCGGCGCCGCCGGAGGTGATCGAGGAGACCTGTCTGTTCGCGTCCAACAGTGCGCGAGTCGACAATCGCTGCAAGGCGACCCTGGACGAGGTGGCGCTGCGCTTGAAGGACGCCACCGAGGCCGAGACCTTGGTCATCGGCTATACCGACAGCCAGGGGTCCGAGGCGTCGAATCAGCGCATGAGCGAGCGTCGCGCACAGGCGGTCAAGGACTATCTGGTGACCCGCCACGGGATCGATGGCAGCCGCATCGAGATCGAGGGCCGGGGATCGGCGGATCCGGTGGCAGACAACGCCACCGCCGCTGGCCGACGGGACAACCGCCGCGCCGTCGTCCGGATCACCCTGCGGTAAGAGAAGAGCCGGTCGGATCGCGCATCCGCCAGCTCTCGGCGGCGCCCCGCTTCGGCGGGGCGCTTTTTCGTGGTGCCTACTCCTCGCCGCCGAGCTTCTCGCGGCGCAGCGACGCGATCGCCCCCACCAGGCCGGCGATGCCGCCGAGCAGGACCAGCAGGACGAGCGAGCGCCAGCCCAGAAAGTCGGGCGTGAGGACCGCTCCGAGCAGGCTTTCGGAAGCCCTTTGGGAGGTCAGCCGAAACGCCAGATAGAGGCCGCCGACGGCGGTCAGGCCGCCGAACAGGCCTTGGAGGAAGCCCTCGGCATAGAAGGGTCCGCGAATGAAGAACTCGGTGGCGCCCACCAGTCGCATGACGGCGATCTCCTCGCGATAGAGGTAGGCGGTCAGCCGGATCACACTGCCAATGGTGAAGACGGCAGCGCCCAGCAAGACCAGCCCCAGGGTCAAACCGATGCCGCGGATCACCGCCACCACGGCGCCGAGCTGGCGCAGCCAGTCGCGGTCGTCGTCGACCATCGAGACCGCCTCGTGGGCCTCCAGCTCCGCCACCCAGCGACTGAGCTCGGCCGACGGGGCGGTGGGCGAAAAACGTGCCGAGAGCGAGCGCGGGAGGGGTTCCTCGTCCCAGTCCTCGACGATCCCGGCGAGGCTCGGGAAGGTCGTCTGGAAGCGTTCGACGGCCTCTTGTGAGGTGATTTCGTCGATTCCCGTCACCCAGGTCGGTTGGCTGAGCTGTTGCCGCAATGCCGCCACCTGTTCGTCACCGGCATCGGACCGTAGGTAAACGGTGACTCGGGTCTCGTCCTGCCAGCGCAGCACCAGATTCGAGAGATTGGTGCTGACCAACAGGAAGGTGCCGCCGATGAACAGGCTGACGGCGATGGTGAACACCGCCAACAGGCTGACCTTCCAGGAGCGCCGCAGGCTCGTGAAGGCCTCGCGCAGAAAATAGCCGAGGGCTTTCTGGATCTTCACGGAGCGCTGGACCCGAGCTCCGGAGGCTCTTCGTCGGGGTCGAACAAGGGCATGGCCTCGAGCGCTTCGATATCCGGCGGGTCGATGCCGTCGATCTTCTCGTCGGACGCCAGGCGGCCGGCCTCGAGGGTCAGGATGCGGCCGCCCATGGCGCGAATGATCTCGCGGTTGTGGGTCGCGATCAGCAGGGTCGTGCCGCGCAGGTTGATCTGGCGGAAGAGACGTAGGATCTCGCGCGCCAATTCGCCGTCGAGATTTCCGGTCGGTTCGTCGGCGATCAGGATCTCCGGTTCGTTGATCAACGCCCGGGCGATCGCGACGCGCTGCTGCTCGCCGCCGGAGAGCTCGAGGGGAAAGGCTTGCGAGCGATGGGCCAGCCCGACCCGGCGCAGGGCCTGGTAGGCGAGCCGCTTCTGCACTCGCGGCGCCAGGCCCAGGATGCGCGGCAGGTAGGTGATGTTCTCAAACACCGTCTTGCGGGCGATGAGTCGGAAGTCCTGGAAGACGACGCCCACGGAGCGGCGCAGGTAGGGCACCTTGCTGCGCGGGATCGACGCCACGTTGCGGCCGTTGACCAGGATCTGTCCGTCGCTCGGCATCTCCTCCCGGAAGATGAGCTTGAGAAGCGTCGTCTTGCCGGCGCCGCTCGGACCGGTGAGGAAGGTGAACTCGCCTTTCGGAAGCTCGAAGCTGACATCGTCGAGGGCCTTCTGACCGCCGCGATAACGCTTGCTGACGTGAAAGAACTGGATCACGAGCTTCTCCCGCGGCGAGCGGTAGCTCGCTTCCTCGACCGCTCCCCTTTGGCCCGCCGCGTCATGGGCCTAGTCTAGCCCGAACTCAGCCTTGAGTTCGCCTGGTGGCGAGCCGGGGAGGTGGACCCTCGAGACAGCCTTCCGAGGACTGCCTTCAGGCTAGAATCTCGCCGTGGAGATTGCGCCTTGATCGTCGGACCCGTGCTCGAGGAACCCGCCGGCTGGGTGTGGCGCGACTCCGTTGGGGATGTCGAAGTCCGCTTCACCGGCAAGGGTGGAAGCTCACGGGCCGACCACCTGCTGAGCGCCTGGGGTGATGGTGCAGTGCCCTCCGAGGCTTCCTGGTGTACCCAGATCCACTCTGCCGAGGTGCTCTCGGCGCGCCCCGGCAATGCCGGTCGGGGGGACGCTCTCCATAGCGATCATCGTGGTCTCGCCCTGTCCGTCGTCACCGCCGACTGCGTTCCGATTCTGCTGGCCTCGGAGTCGAGGTTGGCGGCCATCCACGCCGGTTGGCGCGGCATCGTCCAGGGGGTGGTGCCTGCCGGCGTCGAGGCCTTGGTCGGCCGAGTCGGCGGCACGGGATTGCGCGCTTGGGTCGGGCCGGCCATCGGGAGCTGCTGCTACGAGGTCGATGAGGACGTCGCCGAGCAGGTGGTGTCGGCGAGCGATTCGGGGGTGCTTGCTCAGGGGCCGCGAGGCAAGCCCCACGTCGACCTCCCATGGGCCGTGCTGTGGCAGTTGCGGGAGGCCGGCGTCGAGGAGATTCGGCCGGTACCGCTCTGTACCCGCTGTGAAGTCGACTGGCTGTGGAGCTACCGCCGCGAAGGTGCCGGCGCCGGCCGCAATCATGCCGTGATCTGGCGTCGGTGAAGGACGGTCGGCCCGATTGGCACACCGCCGTCCGCGGATGAGGGCGGCGGCGATTTCGGGCTGAGAGTTCCTGGCCCCGTTGCGTCGTCGGGTCGAGTCTTCGGCTTTCGGCGCTGAGCCCCTCCCGGGGTCCGCGCTCCTGCAGGCCCACGCCATGATCCGAGGTTGGGTGCGGTTCACGGCACCTCAGTGGCGATTCACACCAACTCGAGTCCTCCAGCGCGAGCCTTCTCGTAGAGTTCGTCCGTACCCGGTCAATGGGTGCCAGAACGTTTCGGAGGAAGAATCATGGATGAAAGATCACCTTGGATCCTGGCTGTTCTATTGGCGATCCTCCTGTCCGGGGTCGGGTCGACTCTGGGGGCTGACGAAGGTCTGCCGAAGGCTCTGGCGGCGGCGGTGGAGGAGCACGAGAGTGGGGCCCCAGACGCTGCGGCCGAGCTGGCTTTGGTCGACCGCCTGGCGAAGCTCGGCGAGGAAACGGACTCGGCCTGGCTGCCCGACTTCTGGGCCTCCTACCTCCTCAGTCAAGTGGTCATGCGCCACTCCGAGGACCGCGCAGAGCGCATCGCTCGGGCGCAGACTCATCTCGATCGGGCGCGACAGCGGGCGGCCAGCGAGTCGGCTGCGACGCGAGCCGACGTCCTGGCTCTGCAAAGTCTGATTCACAGCTTCGCGCTCGGTGGTATCGAGGATGAAGGAGAGCGCGACCGGGTGCAGAAGAAGGCCGAGTCGGCCCTCGAGGAGGCCCTGGCGCTGGCTCCGGAAAGCCCCGTCGTGATGGTGCATGCCGGGACGGACCTGATCAAGGAGGGGCAGAAGGAGGGCGACTGGGCGCAGTTGATCGGTGGTCATGCTCTACTGCGTCAGGCCCTCGAGATCTTCGAGTCGGATCCCAGGCCACGGGGCCTGACGACCCACTACAACAGCGAGTGGGTGCGACCCTGGTCCGACTGGGTGTATCGCATGTATGCCGGTGGCTTCGCCGTTGAGTAGATGACTGGAGGATCTGAGGCCGTGGGCCTCTCGCCGGGGCCGGGCCCTCTTTCGAAGAGCCGCGCTGTCATGAAGCCGAATCCGAGCTCCAGCTCAGTGCCGCGTTCTGCCGGCGTCGCCGGTCGTGGGCGGCTTCTGGTCGCTGGAGTCGTTGCTTGGTTCGGGCTCTCTGGGTTGGCGGCGGTGCACACGATGATTCGGGCTCGGGTGACCGGCCAGGAGCCCCTGGCCGGTCTCGATGCCTATGTTCGGCAGCTTTCCTTCTGGGTTCCCCTGGCTTTGGTTGCAGTTGCCGTCTGGTTCTTCGTGCGGCGCTGGCCGCTCGATCGTCGTCATCCGCTTCGCAGTGGGCTTCAGCATGGGCTCGCCGCTTGCGGCGCCCTGGTCGCTCTCATTTCGCTTGCGGCGCTCGCTTCACTCTGGCTTCGCGGCCAGGGGTTCTCCTGGCGTGGCCTGGCTCATGAGGTCGAGCTTCACCTCCTGTTGAGCTTCCACCTCTGGTTTTTCTGCGTCGTTGCGCTGATGGCGAGTGCCCAGGCACTGGAGCTCCTCTGGAGCCAGCGGCGCCGTGAGCGCCAGTCACTCCTCTTGCGGGAGAGTCTGTGGGAGGCGCGTTTGTCGAATCTCGAAGCCCAGCTTCGACCTCACTTTCTGTTCAATGCGCTGCACTCGATCTCCAGTCTGGTCGATGAGGATCCCGATCGGGCTCGAGACGTCATTGTGGCCTTGGGGGATCTCCTGCGATTCAGCCTCAGACGACCGGCCGATCACGAGGTGACCCTGGGCGACGAGCTGGCTGGTCTCGATCTCTATCTCGCGATCGAGCGGGTGCGCTTCCAAGATCGCCTCGAGTTCGAGCGCTCGGTCGAGCCAAGCGCGTTGCGAGCTCTGGTTCCGCAGCTCCTCCTCCAGCCGTTGGTCGAGAACGCCATCCGGCACGGGGTCGCCCAGCATCCCGGGGCCGGGCGAATCAGCCTTTCGGCGGCAGTTCGCGACTCGAGGGTCGAGATCAGGATCGCCAATGACGGCTCCCTACCGGTGGCCGGGCACAGCGAAGGTATCGGCCTCGGAAACACGCGCCAGCGGCTCGACTTTCTCTACGGGGCGGCGGCGACCTTGAGCCTCGCGGCACGTTCTCCGCGAGGCGCCGAAGTGTTGGTCACTTTGCCCTTTCGAGAGAAAGGCAGCCAGTGACCCGACTTCGTGTGCTGATCGTCGATGACGAACCCCTCGCCCGGCGTCGGCTGCTTCGTCTGCTCACGGAGCGCGACAATGTCGAGGTGATCGGCGAGTGTAGCGATGGCCGGGAGGCACTTCAGGCCTTCTTTCGGCAGCGGCCGGATCTGGTCTTTCTCGATGTTCAGATGCCCGGGCTCGACGGCATCGCGCTGATCGAAGAAGCTGGCCTGCATTCTTCGACCGCCATCGTGTTCGTGACCGCCTTCGATCGCTATGCCCTCGAGGCCTTTGAGCATCAGGCGGTCGACTTTCTGCTCAAGCCGTTCTCCAACGAGCGCTTCGAGCGCGCGCTGTCGCGGGCGATCGAGCGCTTGCGTCAGCGCGATGTCGAGAAGCTGAATCAGCGCCTGGTGCGCGCCCTGGAGGGCCTCGAGGAAGGCCGACCAGCCGACACCCCGCTCGCCGGACGCATTCCCGTTCGCACCCGCGGCAAGGTTCGCTTCGTCCACTATGACGAGATCGAATGGGTCGAAGCCGCCGGCTCCTACGTGCGGCTCCACGGTAGGGAGCGAAGCTGGCTAGCTCGCGGGACGATGAAAAGTCTCGAGGCTCAGTTCCCGGAGGGAAAGTTCTTGCGCGTCCATCGTTCGGCGATCGTGCGCCTCGATGACGTTGCCGAGCTCGCGCCCACGACCCATGGCGATCTAGTCCTGACGATGCGTAGCGGAGCGCGCGTGCGGCTTGGTCGAACCTACCGCGAGCGCGCGGTGGCCCGTCTGCGAGAGTGACTGCGGAGGAACCACCGATCTTCGGACGCCGAGCTGAGGACTGAGGCTAGCCGGCGGCGCCCCCTCAAGGCTGGCTTGGCCGAATCTTTGCGCTACTTGGCGTAAATACCTCTCTACCCTCCTGATTCTTCGTGCCAGGCTTTCACTGCGTCTGAAAAAGCCCTTCGCGACAGAAGGGCCCGTGGTCTGCCGACGGGGACTAGGAGGTGAGATGGGGCGAGTGATCTCGAAAGCTTGGTTGGGTCTTTTTCTTTTGCTGCCGGTGTCCTTCCTCGTTGCCGACGAGCCGGCAAGAGGCTCTTGGACGGAGCTTGCTCCCGGCGTCTGGCATCGGAACCTGGACGACGGCCAAGTGCAGGTCCAGGCGAGTGGCCGGGAGTCTCTCGCCCAGCTCGTGGCCACTCTGCGTTCGCGCTCCCTGACGGACGACTCGAACCGCGACCTGATCCTTCGGCTCGAGCGGCACTTGGCCCTGGCACCGGTGGCGCTGGAGCCCTCCATCTGCAACCCCGCCTTTCAGCTCAAGACGAGCGCGAGTCGCGAGGAAATTCTGGCCTATGCCTCCTACTACGACGAGAACGAGGCTTGTCCGCCCTGCGAGATCATTGTCTCCTGCTCGATCAATCGGCGCTGCGGAGCGGTGAACAAGAGCTCCAGTTTGTCCCGAAGTGACTTCGGGACGGATCTCGCGGACAGACTCCTGCACTACACCTCACCGGACCCGAGCCCCCATCACGATCGCGGCGCGAACGTAGCTCGGGCTTCGATCCTCTGCCCGGCCGCGAACTGGTTTGTCGGAAATTTCTCCGAGACAGAGTTTACGAACCCCGATTCCTACTGCGACTAGTCTGGATTCTCACCCACTTCGTCGCGAGAAAGCCGGGTTGGAGCGATCCACGGCTCGAAAGTGGGTGGCCGATGGTCTGGCATTCGGCGGGGTCGTGGTTCCGCGCTGCCGAATGACGGCGATCCATCTTGCCCGAGGAGGTTTTGATGAAACCAAGAGTCGAGCTGTGGTTTGTGTTTTTCCTCTTGATCTCGATCCCCGCTGCCCTGTCGAGTCAAGACTCCTTGGAGTCCCGAACCTGGTTCGAGCGCAGTCCCGGACTGTTTTCCGGGGGTTGGGATAGCGGTGCCCGCTGGACTCGCGCCGAGGGCGAGGTGGGCTTGGCCAATCTGATTGCCGAGCTGCGGTCCGAAGGGGTTTCCTCGCAGCAAGGCGAAGCTCGATTCGACGCCCGGGCGGAAGAGTATCGGCGCCTCGCCGAGGAGCTCGAGCAGGTTCTCTTTCGCTGGCGGAGGGCGAGTCAGCCGGAGGCGACGTGCGATCTCGAGTTCATGGCTCAGACTGGGATCGACCGAACCTCCTGCGGTGGTCGACTCGATGTCGATGTGTCGATCCACGGTGTCGGCTCGGACTGTAGGCCCTGCTGGGTCGCCGTCCAGACCGGCTGGTCGGCGGAGTGTGGTACCCAGACTCAGAGCTTCTCGAGGCTGTGTACGACCACCGGGAGCCTGGACTTCGAGTGCCACATCAGCGACGAAGC
Source organism: Acidobacteriota bacterium (assembly GCA_039028635.1). Lineage (NCBI taxonomy): Bacteria > Pseudomonadati > Acidobacteriota > Acidobacteriota bacterium. The sequence goes on along the minus strand of JBCCHV010000005.1, from coordinate 78,662 downwards.
GCCTCGTGAGTGGGACAGCCTCTACATGTGGGTCCATACCTGGATCGTGTGCGACGGCGGCACGCCTTCCGTGCACCTCATCCAGGAAGACTACGAGCGTTCCGAAGGGCCGAGCAGCTGCGGTAGCTGTTCGTAGCGCCTGAGGACTAACCCGGCTGCTCGGAGGCGTCGTCTCGGCGCTCTCGATGGCCCAGGAAGCCCTCGCCGAGGGCGCGGCGGGCGAATCCCTTGGGCTCGCGGCTGGGGGCCCGGAGCTGGCCGCAGGCGGCGCTGACGTCGTCCCCCCGCTGTCGCCGCACGGTGGTCACCAGGCGATGACCCTTGAGCCGGCGGTGAAAGCCGTCGATGCGCTGTCGCGAGGGCGGCTGGAGATCGTCTCCGAGCACCGGATCCGGGTTCATCGGAATCAGGTTGACCTTCGCCGGCAACCCCCGCAGCAGGCGAGCCAAGCGGTCCGCATGGGCGTCCGAATCGTTGATGCCGCGCAGCAGGATGTACTCGAAGGTCAGCTTGCGGCCCTTCTCCACCGGAAAGCGCCGCAAGGCCGCCATCAGATCCGCCAGCGGGTGGGTGCGGTTGATCGGCATGATCCGGCTGCGCAGATCGTGGTCCGCGGCATGCAGCGAAATCGCCAGGTTGGGTCGATCCGGCCACTGCGCCATCGCGTCGATGGCCGGCACGATGCCGGACGTCGACACGGTGATGCGGCGCAGCGAGATGTCTTGCCGCAGGATCTCGAGGGCAGTGCGGACGTTGTCGAGGTTGAGCAGCGGCTCACCCATGCCCATGAACACCAGATTGAGGCTGTCCGGGAGCTCGCCATCGCGGCACACCCGGCGCACCTGGCCAACGATCTCGCCGCTGGTCAGGTTGCGGCCGGCGCCCCAGAAGCCGGTGACGCAGAAGCTGCAGGCCAGCGCGCAGCCGGCCTGGCTCGAGATGCACAGGGTGTGACGCTCTCCGTCGGGAATGTCGACCGCTTCGATGGTCGCGCCATCGACCAGGTCGAGCAGGTATTTGACCGTCCCGTCGCCGGCCCGGTGTTTCTCTTGGATCGCCGGCAGTCCGATGCGGTAGCGCTCCGCCAGCTCCTGGCGCAGGTTCTTCGGCAGGCTGCTCATGGCACCGAAGTCCTCGGCTCCCTGCTGGTGCAACGCCTGGTAGATCTGCCGCGCCCGAAACGGTCGATCGATCCACGGCGCCAGGGTTTCCTCCAGCCTGGAGAGGGGAAGGCCGAGGAGGTCCGGGGGCGGGGGGGCGCGATGCGCCGTGGGCTTGGTCACCAAAGGCTCCTGCAGGGACTCGGAAGGCTGCCGGCTTCGGGGCCGGGCTGCCATCGGCTCGCCGTTCAGCCGCTGCGGCGGCTACGGCGTCGGCGGGTCGGATCGATTCCGATCGAGCGCAGGAACACGAGATCCTTGCTGTTGATCCGAAACTCCGGATCATCGGAAGTGATCGGCCGGCGAGGCACCGTGTCGTCCGTCTCTTCGTTGTCGAGCAACAGGTAGAGCGAGTAGCCCCGATCGCGAATATCGCGCAGACGCTGACTGGCTTCGGAGGAGTCTGAAATGGCCTCCGAAAGGGCGCGACCGAAGTCGCGAAGCATCTTGCGCAGAGTCTGATCCAGGGTTCGTTCCTTCCTGTGGGACGCGTGACCAGTGCCTCGAGTGCCGGCATTATCGCCCCCGTCTCGATAGAGTGTCAAACCGTCGAAAGGCCATGCTAGCCTGGGGGGATGAGCCCGCAAGACGGCCTCGATCGCGCGCTTCTGGCAACCTGGCTCGGGTCCGTCGGCAAGCTCGAGGAGGTCTCGACGCTGGCCGGTGATGTCGGCCTGCGACGCTACTACCGCTTGTCCCTCGGGGGCTTCGGTAGCGCCGTTCTGGCCACCTATCCGCAGGCTTTGCAGGGCTCCTATCGGCGTTTCGAGCGCACCACCGACATCTTCGAGGGCCTCGGAATCCGAGTTCCTCGTATCCTGCTTCGAGAGCCCCGGCAACGCTGGATGCTGCTCGAAGATCTCGGACCCCGAACGGTCTACGATCTTCCCTTCCGATGGGACGTGCTCGAGCCCTACTACCGCGATGCTCTCGCCATCGTCGAACGCATCGCGACCTTGCCTCGGGAGGCGGTGGCGGGCCTCTCGGAGCCGCTCGATCGTTCGCTCCTCGAACGCGAGCTGAACCAGACCCTGGAGGTCTTCTTGCAGCCCGCAGGGCTGCTCGACGGGGGCGACCACCGGCGGTCGGTGGAGCTGGCCTTCTCGAAGCTGTGCGATGCCCTGGCTGGCGACGAGGTCGCTGCCTGTCACCGCGACTTCATGGTGCGCAACCTGGTGCCCTTGGCGGGGGGCCGGGTGGCGGTGCTGGACCATCAGGATCTGCGGCTGGGGCCGGCCGAGTACGATTCCGCTTCGCTGCTCAACGACAGCTTTTTCCCCGAGTTCGGGAGCGATCTCTACGGACCGCGGAGTCACACCGCCGCCTTTCATCGCGCCGCCGCGCAGCGAACTCTCAAGGCCGTCGGAACCTATGCCGCCTTCGCCCGCCGCGGCAACGATCGCCACTTGGGACTGATTCCTCGCACCTTGGAGCGGGCCTGCGACCACCTCGCAGCATGGCCCGAGACCGCTGGGTTCGCCGCTCGCGTGCGTGCTCCGTGGGCCGTGGCCGCGGCGGCCTTCTGCTAAACTGGAGTTCTGGGCGGGCTCGTTCGCCCTCCAGAGACTGGCCTCCAGCGGAGGTCGTGACCAACGAGTCGAGACTCGAAACCAGGAAGCCAAAGCCATGGGACCGTTAGGTTTTCAAGAGCTATTGATCGTGCTGTTCATCTTGGTGCTGCTCTTCGGGGCCACCAAGCTGCCCCAGATCGGTCGTGGGCTCGGCGAAGGGATTCGCAACTTCAAGCGGGGAGTTCGGGAGCCCGAGCCGGACAAGATCGAAGACGGCGACGAGGCTGCCAAGTCGCGCTGAAGGCGCCCCGCCGCAAGGCGCGGCGAGCGCCTTGCCAAGAACCTCAGGGCGCTCTTCCCCAGGGCGCCATTCGGCGCCCGTGAGAGGTGAGCCGCGAGCGGTCGCCTGCATTCCGGTTGTTTCAGCTGCAGATAGCGACTCGCGGGCTCTTATGCCAGCCCTCGTTTGCCGCCTCTGGATGGCAGGATCATCGAGAGGCGGGGACGCCCGCCGCAGAGCGCTGCCCCTCGCTGCCAGCTCATTCTGAAATCAGCGCAGTACCAGCAGGTCGGAGGCGCCGGTGTCGTCCCACACGCCGCGGTGGATGTCGACGTAGGTCGAGATCACCTTGGCGACATAGTTCTGGGTCTCGCGGAAGGGCGGAATGCCGCCGTATCGGCGAACGTTGCCGGGACCGGCGTTGTAGGCCGCCAGGGCGAGCTCCAGATCGCCGTCATAGGAGTTGAGCAGGCTGCGCATGTAGCGGCTACCGACGTCCAGGTTGATGCGCGGGTCTTCGAGCTCCGTCGACTGATAGAGCGTGCCCGTGGCGGGCATCACCTGCATCAGGCCGACGGCACCGACCGGCGATACGGCGCCGGGCCGGAATCCCGATTCGACCTGCACCATGGCGGCGACCAACAGGCTGTCGAGCTCGTAGCGCTCGGCCGCTTCGACGATCTCGCTGCCGAAGGGCATCTGCTCGAGGTAGCGGTGGTTGTCTTCTTTGGCGTTGTAGCTGCGGAAGACCTCGAAGGTCTGAGGCTGAGCCACCACCGCGGTGCGGACGTCGTTCGGGCTCATCGCCTGCAGGCTGCCCTGGTCCGAGTCGTCGAGCCAGAGGGACAGCTCATCGAGGATCGCCACCTCTTCCGGGTTGGGCAGCGCTTCGAGGCCGTCCTGCAGAGGGGGCTCGGAGCTGACCGAGGTCAGAAGAAAGAAGAACGTCGCCAGGGTGGCCAGCGCCGTTCTGAGTGAGAACCGGTTCATGACTTGCTTCCTTTGAAAATCCCATCGAGGCGTGCGACCTTCTCGGAGAGTAGGCGTGCAGGTGGGGTCGAATGTTTCCTCGATAGACCAATCCCGCTCCGAGCGCCTTGGCCTCGGGCGGGTGCGATTCCTTCAGGAGATTGGAATTAGCAGATTTGGTGCCAGGTCACCCCGCAGGGGACCTGGAAAGGGCCCTTCAGCTCTTGTCGGAGGCCTGCTGGGGCGCCGCCGAGCGCGCGTTGTTCACGCCGATCCCGAGATTCGAGACTTTGTTGCGCAGGGTGTTGCGATGCACCCCGAGGCTGCGCGCAGAACGGCAGATATTACCGCCGTTTGAGCGCAGCGAGGCGACGATGAACTGGCGCTCGAACTCGCGTCGAGCTTGGGCCAGGGTCATGCCCCGGTCAACCAATTCATCGACGATTTGGTTCAGGCGGCGGTTGAGGCTTGGCTGCTTCACGTTCGAATTTTTCTCGCGACGAGGGCTCGTCAGGATAGCACAACGGGAAGGGCCCAGGTGAGGGTAATCCTGACGCCCTCGGGCGTCAGGATGGCACCTATTTCAGCTCCAGCCGGTCACCCGGGTAGACGGTGTAGCGGGAGGTCAGGATCTTGCCCACGGAGGAGCGGCTGTGGACGCTCAAGATCGCCACTTCGCCGAGCACCACCGGCGGTAGGTTGTCGCGGTTGAGGCGATAGATGGTGTAGATGTCGCCGGGCACCAGGTCGGCGTTCTCGCCGCGGTCGATGAAGACCACGCTGTCTTCGCCGAGAGTGATCAGGTTGTGATCGCCAGCCAGAATCACCGGCGCGTCGGCGAGCTCCTCGGGCCGTGGAGGCAGGTTGACGGGGCGCATGCGGGTGCGCCGGCCGAGGGGAACCGGCTCGACTTCGTGCAGCTTGAGCTGGGCTCCGACCACCACCGGAGCGCAGGTGTGGGAGACCTCGGCGATGGCCGTGTCTTCCTGAACCGACAGCACTCGCACCCGCCCAAGGTAGTTGTACTGTCGGCCGAACATCTTGTTGTCGATCGGGTGGCGAATCTTGGGGCCCTCGCCGATCGCGGTGTAGACCTGTCCCGGAGACATGCCGCCGGCGCGACCGCCATCGAGATAGATGATGTCGCCGTTCATCATGCCGACCTTGACCGTGTCGGTGCCGTAGAGGCCCTTGTAGCTCGCCGCCGCAGTGCCGCCGAGGTTCTCGAGGCTGGGGGAGAGAGCCTGGAACTCGGAGCCGATGATGCGGTAGGGGAACTGCTCGTTGAGCTCGCCCACGAAGCCGGTGCAGTCGATGTCCGACTCGCCGCCCAGGGGGCCCGGCGCGGAGGCCGCCGAGTCGGCGGAAAGGAAGTCGCCGACGTCTTCGCCGAAGCTGTCATCGGCGCCACCGGCTCCCTCACCGAGGCCCTCGCTCAGGGTGTCGGCGGTGGTCACTTCGACGGTCACCACCAGGGGATCGCCGGGATAGATCCAGTGAGCATCGAGAATGTACTGATTCTGTTCCCAGATCTGTGGCCACAGGTAGGGATCGCCGTAGAAGCGAGTGGCCAGGTCCCACAGCGTGTCGCCGCGCTCGATGATGTAGACCTCGGCGCCTTCCGGCGGCACCGGAGGGTTCCAAGCGGTCCAGTGATCGCCGACCTTCTGGAGGTTGCGGGGGGGCGGCCCATCGGCCAGGCAGACACTCGCCAACGTCAGGGTACATCCCATCGCCAGGGCGAGACCCGAGAGCAACACGAACGGACGCTTGTACATGGCAAAACTCCCCCCGACACCGCAAAGCGTGTGTAAGGCTATAGCGAGATCACTATGGCACCGTACATCGCTTCGGAGTGCAGTGTCAAGAATTTAGGCCGCAAAACCTCAAGTGCTACTTTAACCTATCAGAGTCGATTTCGCGAGCTGACGGGCCGCGCTCGGGAGAGACCGCGCCCCTAAGGAAGACGCTCGATCCGTTCTTCGGCGACCACCGATGCGGCACTGGTGGGGAACTGCCGCACCACCTCTCGATAGGTGGTGCGAGCGCCGTTGACGTCGCCCAGGCGCTCGAGGCACTGTCCCGCCTTGAGCAGCGCATCCGGCACTTTGTTGCCTTCCGGAAAGCGACTGACGGTCTCGCGGAAGGCCGCCAGAGCCCCACGCAGGTCGCCGCGAGCAAAGCGCGCTTCACCGATCCAGTACTGAGCGTTGTCCGCCAAGCTCGATCCTGGGCTCGCCGCCAGGAACCGTTGGAAGCTGGCCTCGGCGTCGCGATAGCGGCTCTGGTGGTACCGGGCGTAGCCCTCGTCGTAGAGCTCCTGGGCCTCGGCCTGGACCGGCTGCTCGACCGCGGTTGCCGGCGGGGGGGCGGCGGTGCGCGGCGGCGGGCTGGCCTCGACTACCGGCCGCGCTGGCGGCGCCGGCGCCGGTCGCTCGATCTCGATCTCCGGGAGATCCTCGCCTTCGAGGGTCTCCTCTTCGATGTTTCCCGCCGCCACCGGCGGTGCCGGGGAAGCGACCGCCGGCCGCGTTGGTGGTGGCTCCGGTCGTGACCTCGGCGGCGCGACTTCCCGCGAGCTCTCGGCGGCGCGCGGGCGCTCGCCGGCGGTACTGTTGTCGAGGCGGCTCTCGAGCCGTGCGACCTGCTGGCGCAGTCGCTCCAGCTCGATTTCGCTGACCGCCGCTTTGCGCTGCAGCTCGAGCACCCGGGCCTTGAGCTCGGCAACGTCGTCGACGGGGCGAGCCGATGGCCCCTTGGCCGAGGTACAAGCCCCGGTCAGCAGCCCGACGGCGACGATCGCGGCCAGCGCTCTCATGAGTTGTCCTTCTGCTTCGGGATCTCGGCGATCCACTCGCTTTCCGGGAACTGTTGTCGCAGCAGCTCGAAGGTCTCCTCGGCTTTGCCGGCGTGCTCTTCGCGGAAGCTCAGGCCATAGGCCTTCGCAAGGTGGAACAGCACCTTGTCGCGCTGGCTGTACTCCGGGTAGCTCGCCAACAGCCCTTTGAAGCGCTCGATGGCGGCCAACGGGATGGGGCGGCGCAGATAGTAGTTGCCGACCACGAACTCGTGCTCGGCGAGGTTGTCGAGGACCCGGACGATCTGGGTGCGGGCCTCGGCCGTGTAGTCGCTCGTCGGGTAGAGGCGAATCAGCTCGCGGTAGGCCTGCAGAGCCTTCTCGGTGGCGGATTGATCGCGATCCGGCTTCTCCATCCGCTCGGCCAGGCTGTTGGCGATCTGGTACTGCGCGTAGGCCGCCAGGTTGCTGGTCGGAAAGCGATTCAGGAAGTCTCGGTACTTCGATTCGGACTGGATGTAATTGAGCACACCGCCGTCGAGATAGAAGCTGTCGGCGAGCAAGAGCAGCGCTTCGCGACCGCTCAGGGAGTTGGGCTCGACCTCGAAGGCGTGGGAGAGGTAGCGCCGGGCGCGAGAGAACTTCTCCTCGGCCATCAGGCGCTTGCCCTCGTCGAGAGATTCCTGGGCGGCGAGGCGCAGGATGGGATCTTCCTTGACGCCGCTGCGACAGGCCGTGGCCGGCAGACACAGCAGGACGACGGCGAGCATGAGGGTCAGACGGTTCATGGGGACTTACTCCGAGGGAGAATTCTGGGATCGCTCGCGCAGCTCGTGGATGGCTGCCACCGGGTCCGGGGTGCCGAAGATGGCCGAGCCGGCGACGGCGATCTCGATTCCGGCGGCCTTCGCCGGTCCGATGGTATCGCGGTCGATGCCGCCATCGATCGAGATCACCACATCGAGCTCCCGTTCCGCCAGCCGACGACGCAGTCGCCGGCTCTTGTCGAGGACACCGGGGATGAATGCTTGGCCGCCGAATCCCGGGTTGACGGACATCAGCAGGACGAAGTCGAGATCTCCGAGGATGTCATCGAGGAGCTCGATCGGCGTTGCCGGGTTGAGAGCCACCCCGGCGGCGGCGCCTTGACCCTGGATGCGATCGATCACCCGGTGGAGATGGCGGCAGGCCTCCCAGTGCACGGCGACGGCGGTCGAGCCGGCCGCCAGGTACTCGTCGAGCAGGCGGCCCGGCTGCTCCACCATCAGGTGGACGTCGAGGGGGATCTCGGTGCGGCGTCGCAGTGCTTCGATGACCGGAATGCCGAAGGTCAAGTTGGGCACGAAGTGGCCGTCCATCACGTCGACGTGAATCAGGTCGGCGGCGCCCTTTTCGCAAATGGCGAGGGCGCCGGCCAGATCCGCGAGATCGGCGGCGAGCAGGGAGGGAGCGATCTTCATAGGTCCTCTTCGGTGGCGGCTGCGGGCGGCGTCGCGACCACCAGGGAAATGGCCTCGCGCCGGGTCAAGGGGTGTCCGGCGAGGGGGAACTGACGCAGGATGGCTCCATCCCGAGCGCCTTCGTAGGTCTCGAACTTGACGCTGCCGAGACGAAACTTGCGGTTTTCGAAGAAGCGGCGCACGGTCTCGTAGTCACGGTAGACCAGATCCGGCATGATGTAGCGCTCCGCCGAGCCGCCGAGAGACAGCAGGGCGTCGACGGTCGCTCCCGGCGGCACTACCTCGCCGGTGGCCGGAGCCTGCTCGACCACCGTGCCGGGCTCGAGGGTGGGCTCGTACACCCGCAGCGTCCGACCGAGGGCGAGGCCCGAATTGGCGAGGGCGACCTGAGCCGATTGCAGGGACTGACCGCGCAGGCTGGGCACTTGCGTCTTCTGGGGGCCGAGGGAAAGGACGAGCTGCACCGTGCTGCCGCGCTTCACCAGGGTGCGGGCCCGGGGCTGCTGTTCGACGACGTGTCCAGCGGCGATGGCGCCATCGAAGCGCGCCGACTCCTCGAGCACTCGGGCGCTCAACCCGTGATCGGCGAGCAGGTCGATGGCGGTCTGGCGCGGCAGGCCCGCGAGATCTGGAGCGGCGGTGGCGCCACTGCGCACGAAGGCGTTGAAGGACAGGTAGGCGGCGAGCAGGAAAACCCCCGCCAGGGCGCCCACGTAGGCGAGCCTGCCGAGGATCCGGAGGGCCTTTGCGAGCACCGGCGACATCGCTTTCATCTTAGCAGGGTGCCGAGAAACGCCGCGCTGCCGCTCGCGGCCATCGGGTGGCGGTCTCGAGCGGCTCCGAGAGCTCCGTCAGGAGCCCCCGAAGGGCAGGTTCTTGGCCAGGTCGAAGTAGATCACCGTCACCGTCAAGAGCATGATCAGCACGAATCCGACCTGGGCGACGATTTCCTTGAAGCGCAGCGAGAGGTCACGGCGCAGCACGCTCTCGACCAACAGGATAGTGATCTGGCCGCCGTCGAGGATCGGGATCGGCAGCAGGTTGACCAGGGCGATGCTGATACTCAGCAAGCCCATCAGGTGGAGCAGGTTCTTGAAGCCGGTCTGGGCCGCTTGACCGCTCTGCACGGCGATCTCGATGGGCCCCGCCAGGGCGCCCTTGGCGGACAGCCGACGCTTGAAGATGCGGTCGAGGACGACGAAGGTCTGCTGCACGATCTGGAGGTTGTAGCGGCAGCTCTGGACCACCGCGTCGACCAGCCCGTAGCGCTGATAGAAGCCCAGGCCGACGCCGATGAGACCACGCCCTTGATCGTCCGTTTTCGGCGTGACGCGCAGCTCCACCGGGCGTTGCTTGCGCAGCACGCCCAGCACGACCTCGGTTTCGGCGTGGGCCGCGATGTGGTCGGCGAAGGATTTGCCGTCGTTGACCGGTCGGCCGTCGACGCTGGTGAGCTGATCGCCGACCTCGAGGCCGCCGCGGGCGGCGGGGCTGTCTTTTTCGACCCGGGTGATGCTCGGGCGTACCGACGGGTAGAGGCCGGCGAGGTCGCCGATCTCGTACTTGTCGAGGCGATTGGGGGTGACCGCGGCCTGCAGCGTTCGGCCTTGACGCTCGAGAGTGAGCTCGACGGCACGATCCGGCGAGGTCAGCAGGGCGAGGGAGACCTGGGCCCAGCGCTCGACCGGCTCGCCGTCGACGGCGAGCACCCGGTCGCCTCGCTGCAAGCCTGCTTCTTCGGCCGAGGAACCCTCGATCACTCCTCCGATCACGGCCTCGATGTCGGGCAGGTCGGAGGTCGTCGTACCGACCATGAAAACGCCGGCGATCAGGGCGATGGCCAGCACCACGTTCATCGCCGGACCCGCCAGGTAGACCAGAATGCGCTGCCAGCGCGGCTTGGCGAGAAACTCCCGTGGATCGCCGGTGGCTTCGTCCGGCATCTCGCCGCCGAGCTTGACGTAGCCGCCGAGGGGGATCAGGGAGACCCGGTAATCGGTCTCGCCACGACGGAACCCCCACAGACGCTTGCCGAAGCCGAGGGAGAAGGTGTGCACTCGGACGTTGAAAGCCTTGGCCACCAGCAGATGTCCCGCTTCGTGAACGAAGATGATCACGCCGAGGGCGAAGGGGAAAGCGAACAGCATGTAGAGGAAGTCGTTGAACATGGCCGAGCCTCGAGTGCGAGGGGTATTGGTCAGGGCCCGCTGGCCCTCTGATGTCTTCTTACGCTCAGCGGCGTGTCGAGATCCACCGTGCGGAGCTTTCAGTGCCGCAACAAGCCGGGAGCTGCCGACATTCCTCCCACCGCCGGGGCGATTTTAGCGTCTTCTACGGCAGCAGTGCCTCGATACCGAGCCATTGGGCGCCGAGCCATAGCACCGGCAGGCCGAAGAGCAGCCCGTCGATGCGGTCGTAGGCGCCGCCATGGCCCGGTAACAGGGTGCCGGAGTCCTTGATGCCGGAGCCGCGCTTGAACATCGACTCCACCAGGTCTCCGAGCTGGGCGGCGATGGAGGTGACGGCGGCGAGGCCGATCAGCGGCCAGCGGATCTCCTCGAAGCGACCGAGGCTCCACAGGGCGGTCACCAGGAGGGCGACGGCGAGGCCGCCGAAGGCGCCCTCCCAGCTCTTGTTCGGGCTCACCCGCGGGGCCAGCTTTCGGCGCCCGAAGGCGCGTCCGAAGTAGTAGGCCCCGGTGTCCCCGAGGAACACGATGGCGAAGCCCAGAAAGACCACCCAGGAGTCGAACTGCCGCAGGCGAAAACAGACCAGCATTGGGACAGCGAAATAGAGCGTTCCGAAGGTCAGGGCGCCGACGCCGGCGAGGGCCTTGGAGAGGTCCGAGCGCTCGAACAGCACCAAGCAGGCGGGCACCAACACCAGGCCGACGGCCAAGGAAAAAACCACCCGTGGGTGCTGTGGACCGACCGCCAGAGCGGCGGCGGCCAAGGGAATCAGAATCGGCAGCAGGGCGAGAACGCCTCGGCCGCCGGCAGGGCGAGCGATGCGGCCGAACTCCCAGGCGGCGAGGCTGATGCCGAGAACGATGATCGCCATGAAGACCTGCCAGGGCCCCCAGAACATAGAGGCCACGAATGGCGGTGCGAGCACCGCGGCGGTCAGGAGGCGCTGCATGGGTGGGGCGCGGACCTAGCGGCGACCGGAAGCCTGGCTTTCGGGGGACTCGGAATCCTTGACGGCGCCGAATCGGCGATCCCGGCTCTGAAAGTCGAGGATGGCTTCGAAGAGATGGCGGCGCCGGAAATCGGGCCATAGGGTTTCGGTGACCCAGATCTCGGAGTACGCAATCTGCCAGAGCAGGAAGTTGCTGACCCGCATCTCGCCGGAGGTGCGGATCAACAGGTCCGGGTCCGGTTGACCCGACGTGTAGAGATAGCGGCCGAGGGTTTCCTCGTCGATATCGGCCGGCTTGCCGGCGGCCCAGTCGGTGACGATGCGGCGGCAGGCATCGACGATCTCGCAGCGGCCGGAGTAGTTGAGGGCGATGTTGAGGCACATGCGATCGCCGTCCTGGGTGGCCTCGAGGGCACCTTCGAGGACGTTGATCACCGAGGGGTCGAGCTCCCGCCAGCGGCCCAGCACCTGCAGTCGAATGCGGTTCTTGACCAGCGTGTCGAGCTCCCGCCGAACGTACTCCTTCAGCAGGTTCATCAGCGTCCAGACCTCGAAGCGCGGCCGCTTCCAGTTCTCGACCGAAAAGGCGTAGAGGGTGAGGACCTCGAAGTCGAGGCGGGCGGCCGCCTCGACGGTGTCGCGGACCGACGCGATGCCGGCGCGGTGACCCTCGACCCGTGGCATATTGCGACCCCGAGCCCAGCGACCATTGCCGTCCATGATGATACCGACATGGCGCGGAAGCCGTTCGAGATCGAGCCGCCGGACGAGGAGCTCTTCCGGCGATCCGGGCTCGGCGAGTGTAGAGAGATCGATCATCGCCGTTGGGACACTAAAAAATTACCACCGTAGGGACGCTAAGTTACCATATCGTCAGGTTTCATCGGGCTCCATGGTGGTTCGTAGAAAACCCCCATCAGGCACAAGCCGTGGGCCGGGGCCGTAGGTCCTCCAGCGCTCCTCGGTCGGCCCTCGAGGAGCGCCGCAAAGGAGTCCGGAGAGCGCCGTCCGAGGCCGACGTCGAGCTGCGTACCGACGAGGCTGCGGACCATACCCCGAAGGAAGCCGTCGCCGCAAACTCGGAAAACCAGCTCCCTCCCGTTCTCCAGCCAGTCTGCCTGCCAAATGTGGCGAAACGGTTGCTGGTGGGAGCCGCCAGCAAGGGCGAAGGCGGTGAAATCGTGGCGCCCGACGAGGGCGGCGGCGGCGCGACGCAAGCGCGTGAGGTCGATTTCCGGCCGTACCGGAACCGCGAAGGGAGCATCGAGGGGCGACAAGATCCGGCCGCGGATCAGGCGATATCGGTACTCCTTGCCGGCGGCGTGGCGCTGGGCGTGGAATCCGTCCGGCATCCGGTCCGCCGCCAGGACACGTATATCTGCCGGTAGGTGGCGGTTGGTGCCGTGAATCAGGCCGCCGGTGGCGAAGGGCTCTTCGAGCTGCAGATGCGCCGCCTGGCCGCGGGCGTGCACCCCGGCGTCCGTGCGGCTGGCGCCGTGAACCGTGATCGGTCGCTCGAGGAGCTCGCCGAGGGCGGTCTCGACCATCTCCTGAACGGTGCGGCCGTTGGCCTGCCGTTGCCAGCCGTGGTAGGCGCCGCCGCGATAGGAGAGGGTCAGCCGGTAGACGACCATCGGCGATGGATCTCGAGCAGGAAGAAGGGGCCCCAGATGGCGGCGAACAGCCATGGCATCAGGGGAAGGTTCGAGAATTGGGGCAGATAGCTCAGCGGTAGCAGAGCGCTCAACAGCAGCCAGGAGTGCCGGCGGAGGAGGGCTGCCCACGGCATCATCCAGGTGATGTACCAGGGATAGAACGTGGCCGAACAGAGCAGCAGCGCTGCAAACAGCTCCGCCGTCCCGCGCACCGGGTCCGGGCGTCGCCAGGAGCGCCACACCGCGAGTCCCATCAGCAGCGCCAGCAGGGTTTTGGCGATGAGCTTGGGATAAATCCACGGGTAGAGCCGATTCCAACCTTCGTGATGACCCGTTCCTGCCTTGACCAGGTCGAGCAGGTGGTGCAACCCGGCCGCTACGCCGAGCCGGTCGACGAGGCGCCACAGAGGTTCGAAGAGGGGACCGTTGAACTCCCACGACACGCCGTAGGTGAGCCAACCCGGGGGTGGTCCGCCGGTGGCCAGGAGCACCGGTGCGAAGGCCACCAGGGACGTGCCGCCGGCGAGCAGCACGAAGCGCCACGGGCGGCCACTCTGGCGACCCCACATGGGCACCGCTGCCACCGGCGCGAGCTTGGCCAGGATGCCGGCGGCGGCCGCCAGGGGCGCCGCCCGGCCGTCGCGGCGCGGGCCGACGAGGGCGGCGACGACCGCCACCGTGGCGGCGACCCCGAGGGCGTCGATATGTCCCATGCCGGCGGATTCCAGGGCCAGCAAGGGGTTCCAGGCGAACAGCACGACGCGAGCCACCGGCCAGTGCCGTCGTCGGGCGATGGCGATCAGCCCCCAGGCGGCGAGCAGATCGGCACCGGCGAGGGCGCCTTTCAAGACTTGCTGAGAGGCCGGCAGGCGTGCAGCTATACTGAACAGGCCGACGGCGAGGGGCGGGTAGACGGTCGGAACCTGGCGATGGGGAAGGGCTTGCCAGAGGTCGTCCCGCAGGGGCGCGAGCTCGGCAGCCTCCGGTGCCAGGGCGTAAGGGTTCTGGCCGGCGGCGGCGACGCGACCGTCCCAGAGGTAGCGCAGGATGTCGTCGGAGAGCGTCGGCGGCAAGGTCAGCAGCGGCAGTCGCATCAGCAAGGCGATGCCGAGCAGGGCCACGGTCGGCGCGTGCACCGCTTCGAGGCGACGCCCGATCCACAACAGACCGCAGGTCCCTGCCGTGAGCAGGAAGACGGTCCAGGAGAGGTGTTGCTCGAGGTTCCGCAGGACCGCCAGCGTCGCGCAGAGGGCCACCAGGGGTGCGCCGGCCCACCAGACGGCAGCGGTCGCCGGGGGTTTGGCAGTCGTGGAGGCGATAGAGGATGAGCTCAGGGATGGCATCGACACTGCTTGGGATGTATTACGGGATCTTGGGGATCCTCGCCATCTTCGGCATCCACCGAATGGTGCTGGTGGTCCTCTACTGGCGCTCCCGGAAACGGGTCGCCGTCGAGCCGGCGCCGCCCGAGGAATGGCCCTTGGTGACGGTCCAGTTGCCACTCTACAACGAGATGTATGTCGCCCGTCGCCTGATCGATGCGGTCTGCGAGATCGACTATCCGCGGGAGCGGCTGGAGATTCAGGTACTCGATGACTCCACCGACGAGACGCGCCAGATCGTGGCCGATGCGGTGGCCCGGCAGGCCGACCTCGGGGTGCCGATCCGCCACCTCCACCGCGAGGATCGCACCGGCTTCAAGGCCGGCGCACTCGAGGCCGGCCTGAAGCAGACGAAGGCCTCTCTGGTCGCCGTCTTCGATGCCGACTTCCTGCCTTCCAAGGACTTTCTGCGCCGCACCGTGCCCTACTTCTCGGACCCCGGGATCGGCATGGTTCAGGCGCGCTGGGATCACCTCAATCGGGAGTTCTCTTTGCTCACCCGGATCCAGGCGATCTTTCTCGATGGCCACTTCGTGATCGAGCACACCGCGCGCAATCGCAGCGGCTGCTTCTTCAACTTCAACGGCACCGCCGGCATCTGGCGGCGCCAGGCCATCGAGCAGGCCGGAGGCTGGCAGCACGACACCCTGACCGAAGACCTCGACCTCTCCTATCGCTCGCAAATGGCCGGCTGGCGGTTCCTGTATCTGCCGGACCTGCTGGTGCCGGCGGAGCTACCGGTCGAGATCAACGGCTTCAAGAGCCAGCAGTACCGCTGGGCCAAGGGCTCGATCCAGACCGGCCGCAAGCTGCTGCGCCGCATCTTCGCTGCCGATCTGCCTTGGCGAGTCAAGGCCGAGGCCGCCGTCCACCTGACCAACAACGTCAGCTATCTGTTGATGGTGGTGCTGGCGCTGCTGGTCTTTCCCGCCATGGTCCTGCGCCGCGGCTCCTCGATCGAGCTTCTGCTGCTGATCGATCTGCCGCTGTTCCTCGCCGCCACCGTCTCGGTGCTGGTCTTTTACTCGGCCAGCCAGATCGCCGGCGGGCGAAACTGGCGCCGCTCGCTGCGCTGGCTGCCGGCCTTGATGGGTCTGGGTATCGGCCTTTCGCTGAGCAATTCGGCGGCGGTGCTGTCCGGTTTTCGCCAGCGGGGCGGCGAGTTCGTGCGCACTCCCAAATTCTCGATCGTCGAGCGTGCCGACGGCTGGAAACCGAAGCGCTACCGTGCCGGTCGCAGCATGACCCTGCTTCTCGAGGTCGTCTTCGCCCTTTATTTCATCGCCTGTTTCGCCTTTGCGGCGTGGGACGGAATGTGGGCTTCCCTGCCGTTTCTCTTCCTCTTCCTGCAGGGCTACTCCTACATCGTTCTGCTTTCGCTGCTCGAGGGTTTCTCTCGCGGAGGTGGCTCGCCCCCACCGTCGACGCAGGAGGCTCAGATGCTCGGCCTGACGGTCCGTGAGTAGCCCTCTGTAGTAACCTAAACCTCAATCCTCATCACCCCGTTCTCTGGTTCGAGGAGGTCGGGGAGAGCCCGAACTTCGAATGTCCCTGCCGGTCAGTCCCCCGAACCCTCGCGTCAGCCTGCGGCCGGCCGTTCCGCGCGATGCCGAGTTCCTGCGCCGCTGGCGGGCCGAGGACTCGGTGCGTCGCTACCAGCCCCTCAACGACCTCACCGTCGGTCAACTGCGCACCGACGTGGCGAGCCATCGCATGAGCGACCTCTACCGCTCCCGGGGTGAGAAATTTCAGTGGATCGTGCAGTCGGACGACGAGCCGGCTGGCTGGATCACCCTGGTGGTTAGCAACTGGGAGCACGGCTTGGCGGAGGTCGGCTACGCCTTGTCGACGTCGTTCCAGGGCCGCGGCGTGATGACCGTCGCGCTCCGTTTGCTGCTCGAAGATCTCTTCGCCGGCACCGTCCTCGAGCGCATCGAAGCACGCTGTGCGGTCGAGAACGAAGCCTCCCGGCGGGTCCTCGAAAAGCTCGGCTTCCGGCACGAGGGGCGGCTGCGCAGCTACTTCCGCCTGCCCGAAGGCCGGGTCGACAATCATCTCTACTCGCTGCTGCGCAGCGACCGCTAGCAGACTGCTGAAAAAGTCCGCCTTGCGGCTTTTCCAGCGCAGCTAGCGGTTTTTTCCGAGAGGGGCTGCGCGCGCCTGACTGCGGGTCCCGGGCCGAGCGCCCCTGACTGCGCGTCCCGCTCCGGCCCAAGAAGCGCGGTTCTTGGGCCTCCTCTCCCGTCGCGGCGGCTGCCCGATCAGCCGATGCAGCGGTGCTCTTCGCCCGCCAGGGTGTTCCAAACGCCGGTCTCCCAGAAAGTCTCGAGCTGCTCAGTGTAGGGGGCGAGGTCGAATCCGTGCCGCTCTAGCCAGGCATCGTCGTAGTAGGTGTCCGAGTAACGATCCCCGCCGTCACAGATCATCGACACGACGCTGGCCGGTAGCTCTCCTCCCTCGAAGCTCGCGATGAGCTGTAGGGCCGCGTAGGCGTTGGTCCCGGTCGAGCCGCCACAGCGTCGGCCGAGGATGCCTTCGAGGAACCGCAGGGTTGCGTAGGCGGCAGCATCGGGCACCTTGATCATCTTGTCGATGACAGCGCAGTTGAAGGATGGTTCGACGCGCGGCCGACCGATGCCCTCGACGTTGGAGGTCTGGTCGGACACCAGCTTCTGGTCGCCGGTCCTGAAGTAGTCGAAGAAAACGGAGTTCGAGGGGTCCGCGACGCAGAGCCTGGTCGAGAAGGACTTGTAGCGGATGTAGCGCCCAATGGTGGCGGCCGTACCGCCGGTTCCGGCGCTGACCACGATCCAGCTGGGGGTCGGGGAGGGCTCGCACTTCATCTGCTCGAAGATCGACTCGGCAATGTTGTTGTTGCCGCGCCAGTCGGTCGCCCGCTCGGCGTAGGTGAACTGGTCCAGGTAGTGGCCGTCGAGCTCGGCGGCGAGCCGCGCCGCCTCGGCATAGATCTGGTGTCCCGGCACGAAGTGGCATTTGCCGCCATAGAAGGCGATCTGGTCGATTTTCTTCTGCGAAGTGCCCTGTGGGACGACCGCGACGAACGGTAGACCGAGAAGCTGCGCGAAGTAGGCCTCGGAGACAGCGGTGTTGCCCGATGACGACTCGACGATGGTCGTACCCTCGCGGATGTGGCCGTTGCAGAGTCCATAGAGGAACAGTGACCGGGCCAGACGATGCTTGAGGCTGCCGGTGGGATGAGTCGACTCATCCTTCAGATAGAGGCTCACCTCGTTGGCTGGAGGCGGCTCGACCCGCACCAGGTGGGTATCGGAAGAGCGCTGATAATCGGCCGCGATCAGGTAGAGGGCGTTGCGGAGCCACCGGTTCATGGCGAGAGGTCTCCTGGGGCGAGGGCGCCGCGGGGTTCGAGCATGGGCTCTGGCGTTGGCCGAAGACCGTGCATGGCGGCGGCGCTGGCGACCAGCAGGAGGGCGAGCAGCGACCAGGCCCAACTCCAGCCCAGGGCGGTGAGCAGGAGGCCGAAGGCGATCGGACCGGCCGCCTTGGTGAGGGCGGTGCAGAGCTGTAGCAGGCCGCTGCTCCTGCCGAAGTCGCGGCGACCGAAGAGCTCCAGCACCACCAAAGGACGAAGAATGGTGCGGGCACCGGTCGTCGCGCCGATGCCGAGGACCATGGCGATGGCCGCGGCTGTGCCGGCTTGCAGGAGAGGGAGGAGCAGCACGGCCGCAGTCAGCAAGAGCGACAGGCGCATCACCGCCAGCGCAGAGATTCTGTGGCCCGCCGCGGTGGCCAGGCGGCCTGCGATCTTGGCTGCTCCGGCGAGACCGGCGATGCCGGCTGCGGCGGCAAGGGGCAGCCCACGCTCGACCAGGAAGAGCACCAGGTAGGCCTGGACGGCGACGCCGGCGGCGTCGGCGATCATCAGAGACGAGGCCAGCAGCCGGAAGCGGCCCGGTACCTCACCGCTGGGGCCCGGTGCCGCGGTGTTGACCGCTTTGTCGGCAGCGGGTGCGGGCAGGCCGAGGGCCAGAGGGGTGATCACCGCGACCATCACCGCGGCGAGGACGAGCAGCCCTCCCCGCCAGCCCAGGCTCTCTCCGAGGCCGCTGGCGAGGGGCATGAAGAGGGTCGAGGCCAGCGCGCCGATCAGGGTGACGACCAGGATGGCGTGGCGACTCTCTCCGGGGTGGGAGCGGACGATGGTGGCGAAGGCGGGAGTGTAGAGGGTTCCCGCCATGCCGGCGCCGATCAGAATCCAGCCCGCGAAGTACACCGGCGGTGAGTGGGCGATGCTCCAGACGGCGACGCCGACACCTCCTGCCAAGGCGCCGGCGACCATCAGGCGGCGGCCGCCGTGACGATCGATCCAGCGACCGACGATTGGCGCCGCGAGACCGGCGACCAACAGCGCCAGGGAGAAGCCGCCGGCGAAGGTGGCGGAGGACCAGCCGAGCTCGTCCTGCATCGCGGCCAGGTAGACCGCAAAGCTGTAGTAGAGAACTCCCCAGGCTACGAGCTCGATCAGGCAGAGCCTCGCCGTCAGGCGGCGAAGCTCTCGGCCCCCCGAGATCAGCAGCATTCGCCCGCCGGGATCGCCGCGCTCGAGTCGTCGAAGGCCAGGTTGGTCGAGCAGACCCCGGTCTCCGGAAGAATGAGCTCGATTTGGCGGGCCGACTCGTCGTCGCCGGCGAGGTGAGCGACGATCGAGCGAACCTGTTCGTAGCCGGTGCGCAGGAGGAACGTCGGAGCTCGTCCGTAGCTCTTCATGCCGGCGATGAAGAAGCCTTCTTCCGGATGCTGGAGCTCTTCGAAACCGTGCGGCTTGACGGTTCCACAGCTATGGTAGTTCGGGTCGATCATCGGGCCGAGCGGCTTGGCGGCTTCGGTGGCGACATCGAGCTCCAGGCGAAGCTCCCGCAGCATCTTCAGGTCCGGTCGGGAGCCGGCGGCGACGATCAGCTCGTCGACCACCACCTGACCGCTGCCCTCGACATCGACCACCTCGATGCCGTCCGGGTGCTCTCGCAGGGCTGCGATGGAGATACCGGTGAGTAAGCTCACCGCGCCGGACTGGACCGCTGCGGCGACCCGCGAGCCGAGCCGGCCGCGCTCCGCGATCTCGTCCGATTCGCCGCCACCCCAGAGCTTGCGCGGGTCCTGCTTGCGAACGGCCCAGGCGACCTGAGTCTCGCCGTCTTCTGCGGCGAGCTCGGCGAGGCCGAGGACCGAGCCGATCGCCGAGTGGCCGGAGCCCACCACGAGCGTCCGCCGGCCGGCGTAGCGCTGGCGCTCGGCGCCCAGGATGTCGGGCATGCCGTATCGGATGTGCTGCTGAAACTCGCCTTCGCCGTCGGCTTCGACACCGCCGGCGCCGAGGGGATTCGGGGTCGTCCAGGTGCCCGAGGCATCGATCACGGCCTGTGCCCAATAGCGACGCGGGCCATGCGGCGTTTGGGCGACGATCAAGAACGGCGCCGCGGCGCGTTCGCCGTTCTTCATCCGGTCGTGGCCGTCCTTCGCGATCGAGGTCACCTCGTGGTTCAGGTGGATCGCCTCGGCGATGACGGGAAGGCCGGCGAGGGGCTCGAAGAACTGCTCCACCAGCTCGTGGCCGTAGGGTAGGCGGTCATTGTCCGGAGCGATCCAGTCGCTGTGCGCTTCGAGCAGACGGCGGCTCGGCGGATCGATGAGATAGGCCCAGGGCGTGAAGAGCTGGACGTGCCCCCAGGCGCGAATACTGGCGGCGATGGAGGAGCCGGCTTCCAGAATCAGCGGCTGCAGCCCGCGTTCGACCAGATTGGCCGCCGCGGCCAGGCCGACCGGCCCGGCCCCGACGATGGCGATGGGAAGTTTCTTGACGTCGGTCATCGAAGACTCTCCTTCTTTCGGAGTCGCCAGGGCGCCGGTTCGCATTGGCGACCGGCGCCGGTTGGGGGTTAGCAACAGGTCGCTTGCGCAGCGGTGGACTGGGTATCACAACCGGTGGCTTTGGCTCCGGTCGTCGGTTCCGGCCCGGACCCACAGCAGCCGCTGGCGGGAGCCTGGGTGGCGGTCTTGGGTGCCTCGTCGGGGAGGGAGCCCGGCAGGTAGATGCGGGCGTTCTCCAGGATGAAGGTGCGGCCTTTGCTCTCGCTGTTATGTCCCATGGTCTGTCTCCTTGCGGTGAGGCATCGTTTGATGCCGTTCACCCCAGGGAGTCGGGTCTTTTCCGGAAAGGACGCAAAGTGAAGCGCCCGCACCTCGAACTGGTGGTCTGCTGCGGCCGCCGTGCGATCACGGCGTCGGCCGTCGCGACCGCCGCGAAACTCGACCGTGGGCTCGCGGGCTCGGCGAGCCCGGATCCCTACAACAGCTCGAGGTTGGCGTAGCGGGCGACCAGCTTGCGCTTGCCGGCCTTGGGAAAGTAGACGGTCAGCTTGGTGTGGTCACCCTGGCCTTCGAGGGAGAGCACGGTGCCTTCGCCGAGGGTGGGGTGGCGCACCCGGCTGCCGCGGCGGATTTGGCGGCTTTCCTGGGAGAAGGACTCGTCCAGGGAAGGCTCTTCAGTGGTGCGGGGAGCGCGACCGAAGAAGGAAGAAACGCTGTCCGCCGAGCCGCCGGGCGTGAACAGGCTGGGGCTCTGCTGGATGTCGAGCAGCTCCTCCGGGATCTCGGCGAGGAAGGGGGACTCGCGCTGGTCCTGGTAGCGACCGGCGATGCGCCGCCGGCGGCAGTTGGTGAGGGAGAGGTGGCGGCGGGCCCGGGTCATGCCGACGTAGAGCAGCCGGCGCTCTTCTTCGAGGTCGTCACGGGTGCCCTGGGAGTTGAAGTGCGGCAGCAGGCCGTCTTCCAGGCCGGCGACCACCACGGCGGTGAATTCGAGGCCCTTGGCGCTGTGCAGCGTCATCACCGAGATGCCGCGCTCGACCTCCCAGTCGTCGAGGTCGGCGACCAGCGCGACGTGGTCGAGGAAGGGAGTCAGCAGGTCCTCGTCGTCGGAGTTGAAGGCTCGCGACTCGGTGAACTCCTGTGCCGCCGACAGGAACTCGCGAATGTTCTCGATGCGGCCGGCGTCCTCGGGATGGTCTGGGCGGTACATGTCGAGGAAACGGGTGTCTTCCAGCAGGCGGTCGAGGAGGGCCGGCAAGGGCAGCTCTTCGGCCGCCGCCATCAGGCCGGCGATCAGGTCGCGAAACTTGCCGACGGCGGTGGCGGCGCGGGTCGGCAGATTCTGGGTCTGGCGCTGGAAGATGACGTCCCACAGGGGCTGCCCGAGGGAGTCCGCCTCCTGCCGCAGCATTTCCTGGGTGGCCTTGCCGATGCCGCGCGCCGGCCGGTTGAGGATGCGCTCCAAGGAGTAGGAATCCTGCGGGTTGCGCAGCAGCCGCAGGTAGGCCACCAGATCCTTGATCTCGGCGCGCTCGTAGAAGCGCGTGCCGCCGACCAGGATGTAGGGGATCTCGCGCCGCAGCAGCTCATCTTCGATCGAACGCGTCTGGGCGTTGGTGCGCACCAGAATGGCCATCTCCGAAAGCGGCACTTTGGAGCGCAGGTCGCTCAGGCCCTGAACCAGCCAGCGCGCTTCTTCCTGCTCGTCGGTGGCTTTGAAGACGACGATGTTCTCGCCTTCGCCGGAGTCGGTCCACAGCCGCTTGCCGCGGCGGCCCTGGTTGTTCGCCACCAGGGCGCCGGAGGCGTCGAGGATGGTCTGGGTGGAGCGGTAGTTCTGCTCCAGCTTGCGCACCTCGGTGCCGGGGAAGTGGCGTTCGAAATCGAGGATGTTGGCGATGTCGGCGCCGCGCCAACGGTAAATGCCCTGATCCTCGTCGCCCACCGCCGTCAGGTTGGCCGGCTCGCCGGCGAGAACCTCGATCAGCCGTTGCTGGGCCTGGTTGGTGTCCTGGTACTCGTCCACCAGCAGGTACTGGGCGCGGTAACGCAACCGGTCGAGGACATCCGGCTCCTGCTCCATCAGGCGCACCGCCAGGAACAGCATGTCGTCGAAGTCGACGCCGGATGCCTTGGCGAGGAGCCCCTGGTAGCGGCGGTAGCAGGGGGCGACGCGGCGGGCGAAGAACGAGTCGGCGGCGTCCTCGAAGGCGTCCGGGTCGATCAGCCGGTTCTTGGCGCTGCTGATGGTGGCGAGCACGCCGCGGGGCGGAAAGGACTTCTCCGATAGGCCCTCGATCTGCAGCGCCTGCTTGATCAGATTGAGCTGGTCCGAGGTGTCGAGGATGGCGAAGTTGCGCGCCAAGCCGACCCGTTCGCCGTAGCGCCGGAGCTGGATCAGGGCCCAGCGGTGGAAGGTGCCGACGAAGGTCTCGAGAGGCCACTGGTCGACCAGCCCCTCCACCCGCTCGCGCATCTCTGCGGCGGCCTTGTTGGTGAAGGTGACGGCGGTGATGGCGCCGGGCGAGACCCCGAGCTCGCCGATCAGCCAGGCGATGCGATAGGTGATCACCCGGGTCTTGCCGGAGCCGGCGCCGGCAATGACGAGCTGGGGGCCGTTGCCGTGGGTGACGGCTTCGATCTGTTGCAGGTTGAGCTCGCGCTCGAGGTCCACGGCGGCGGTCATGGCGGGCAGTTTGCCCCACGCCGCCGAGGAGCGCAAGGGTGCCGCGAGGGGCGCCTGAGGAGGTTCGGACTGGAGGGGATGTGCGCCGGTTGGCCGAGTGCCGGCCAACCGGCGTCGAGCGTCCTACGGGGCGACGTTGCAGAGGCTGTTGACGGGAATTCCGTTCAGCCCGAGGCTGTAGCGGTTCTCGGCCGAGAACACAGTCTGCAGCCAGGCCTGGCGGTGATTCTGCAGGTTCGGGCCGTCGGCGAAGCCGAACTGAACCCGACCGTTGTTGTAGTTGAAGTCGAACTCGTCCGCCGAGAAGCGCTGCGTGGCGAGGGCCATGAGAGGGAAATTGGTAATGAAGTCCGGGTCCGCGCCGGCCTCGTTACGGGCGGTGACGAACGAGGTGTTGAGAGGGAACCAGGACGGCTGGCCACCGAAGCAGGCGAACTGATCCGCCTCCGGGGTGCCGGGGTCGCGCCAGACGATGAAGTCGGTACCGCCGGAGAAGGCGCCGCCGGTGAGGAAGCGGCTGCTCCACAGATCCGGCAGCGGGGCGCGGTCGTCCTGAGCCGTGAAGCCGTCGAAGCGGCCGTAGAAGGTGAACTCGTTGGGCCCCGCGAAGAGCGTCGGGTCGGACCAGATCGAGACTGCCTCCGAGCCCTGAGCGAAGTTCTCGCCGGGGTTGACGATGAAGAAGTCGCCCCACAGGCGATTACTGGCCTCGCCGATGCCGCCATCGCCGTCGATGAAGTACGGAAAGTCCGTGTCCGCCGGCGTGAAGCGCTTGCCGTACTCGATGCCGCTGCATTCATCGACCACGTCGATGGTGATGTAGCCGCGGGCGATGGAGTCCTTGTAGGGAGCGCCCGAGCAGAGGTTCGTCACCGGATCCTGAAAGCCGCGGTGGGCCGCCCGCAGCTTGCCGATCTCAGTGGCGGTGAGCACCGGGTTGACGTGCACCGGGGTGAAGGTCGGCGAGCTGCAGAAGGGAATCTGGGTGAGGTCCGAGCTGCCGCCGGTCGACGGCACGACGCCGTTGAACAGGTCGCGAACGTTGATCGACTGCAGGTCTCGCGGCTCGAGGAAGAGGTCGAAGCCGAGAGTCGGGATGCCCATGTCCGTCCACAGCACGACGCGCGCTGCGGTCACGCCGTTGAACTCGTTGTTGACCGAGAACAGGGTGGTGATACCGGACGGATTGGCGGTGTCGACCTCGAAGTAGGGGATCAGCATGGTGGCGCCGAGTCCCTGGCCGACGCGGCAAGGTTGGGCGGCCAGACTGCCGGAAAGGGTCACCAGGGCGAGCGCCAGGAGTCCCGTGACGAGCCTTCGCTTCATGAGTCTTCTCCTTCGGATTGAGATTTCACTATGCCGCAATGGCCAAGCAAGTCGAGCAGCGAGGACAAACCGATGGCGGCCTCTCCTCCCTCCAAGGACCGAACGCGAACGCTCCTCCTCGGAGGACGAACAGCAAAGGAACGCCCACCATCTTATAGGGAGGAGGGCGGCGATTCCGTTACACGCCTTGGGCAGCGCGCCACAGGCGTCGTGCGCCGGCCAGCTCGGCGGCGACGGCCGATGGCGTGACAGGGCTTTCGAGGATCACCGGAACGGTGGGTGGAATCTCCTCGATCAGCGGCAGCAGCCGTTCGCCGGCGGCGGTCGACAGGGGACGGTGGCGGGCCTCCGGGGTGAGGTCGCTGAGGTGGAGCTGGGCCAGCCGGTCGCCGAAGGCTGCGAGCAGCTCGCGTCCCGCGGCGAGGGTCGGGTCGACATGAACGGCGTGGGCCAGGTCGAAGCAAAAGGTCGCTTCGGGCAGCGCCTCGAACAGGGGCTCGAGCTCGCCGACGGTGCGACCGACGGCCTTGCGCCGGTCCATGTTTTCGAGACAAAGGCGGTGACCGAGCGGGGTCCAGAGGCTCGGGTCACGCACCATGTCGGGGTGGACGACCAGCGGCCAGGGAACAGGAACCGATGCGGCCAAACTCTCCACCAGCAGGGCCTCGCGATCTTCCGGGAGGCGGCTGGGAGCGTGCACCGAGACGTGCTGAAAGCCGGCCAAGGGGAGATCCGGGATCCCCTCGAGGAGGGGCTCGAGCTCGTCCCAGCGCAGGGCCGAGAGCTCGATCGCCGTCGCGCCGTGATGGGCGGTCGCGGCGATCGCTGTCGCCGGGTCGCCCGGCGCAATGGCGCCGCTGGAGAAGCCGAGGATCATCTCCCTTGCCGAGCTAGAAGACGCCGAACTTGACCGTCAGGTCGAACAACGGTGCTCCCGGCGTCAGAAAGAGCTGGTCGAGGCCTTCTTGCAGCTCGTAGCAGGTGCGGCTGGCGTGGTGGAAGAGCTCGTCTTCGCCGAGGTCATCGAAGGTCAGGTCGCTCAGGCGCCGACGGGCGTCGTCGTCCGCCAGCAAGCCGAGAAAGCGATCATAGGCGCCAAAGACCTGGCGCGCCGCATCGGCGAGGTCGCCGTGAGGCTGGAAGGCGGTGGCGAGCATCTCGAGCGGGGTCTGGCCAACGGTGCGTCGAAAGTGCTCGGTCAGGCGGTCGACATCGTGCTGGCCGAAGATCTCCTCCTTCTCATCCGGGGCCAGCCCGGTTTCACAGCAGAAGGCGGTGAGCAGGCCGGCGACGAAGATCAGCTTGCGGGAGGTGCGCAGCTTGATGTTGCGCAGCGCCCAGCCTTCGCCGGCCCGGCTGCGCTGCTTGTAGGCGAAGTCGACCGTCATGGTGCGCCAGTAGCGCACGATGTCGTTGAGCAGGAAACGCGGCATGCGGGTGCGACGGCTTCCGAACCACAGGCCGCGGTCCTCCGCCAGGTAGCGTCGCAGGACGTGATGGACGACCCGCTCCCAGGCTTGCGGCCGGCCGATCGCCGCGCTTTCGAGGAGCAGCAGGATCCGTCGGGTGGTGTTGCTGTTGGTGTCGTCCTCGCCACCGATCTGATGCACCAGATCATGGCTGAAGGCCATGCTGCCGAAGGTGCCCTCGCGACCCGGCTTGCGCTGCTCGATGCGGCGCACGTGGCGGTCGACGGACTGCGCTCGCTCGAGGTGCCTGGGATCTGCGGGGCCATCCACCAGCAGGGTCCAGTCGATGTCCGAGCCAGCGGAGAACTCGTCCCGCGCCAGCGAACCGAAGACCACGATCGAGGCCTCCGACGAGGTGCAGTCGGTGAGCGCTGAGTCGAGCTCTCGGCGCTTGGCCTGGGCGCGTTCTTGGCCCGCCTTCAGGTGGGGCCAGCTCTCGCCCAGCTCGGCCGCCAGCCTGGCAATCGGATCGTGCATGGCGGTCGGAGCCGCTTTAAGTGAAGTCGGCTCCGAGGAAGATCACCGCCAGGATGATCAGAGCCACCGCCGCCGGCGACACGAAGCGGATGAAGAAGCTCCACACGCCGTACCGGAACCAACCCGGTTGGGTGCCGTCCATCAGCTCCTCTTCCTTCGTCTTGCGGGTCATGAACCAGCCCACCGCGAGAGTGATCAGGAAGCCGCCGATGGGCAGCAGCCAGTTGGCCGCCAAGTGGTCCATGGTGTCGAACAGGCCGCGTTTGCCGGCGAAGATCTCGAAGCTCGACAACGGGCCGAAGGCGCCCAGGGACAGGCCGCACAGGAGGGTGATGAAGAAGGTGCCGAGGCCGCAGAGGGTGGTGGCCTTGGCGCGGCTCATGGCGCGCTCGTCGATGAAGTAGGCGACCACCACCTCGAGCAAGGAAATGGTCGAGGTGAGGGCCGCGAAGCCCACCAGGAGATAGAACAGCGGCCCCAGGACCTTGCCGAGGGGAACGACCGTGTAGAACAGGTCGGGCAAGGTGATGAACAGCATGCCGGCGGTCGAGCGACTGATCTGCTCGGCCATGCCGGGCTTGCTGAAGATCACCGAGAACATGATGACGGTGGCGACGATGGCGATCACCGTGTCGAGGACTACCACCATCATCGAAGAGCGCACTACCGAGTTCTTGCGGCTCAGGTAGGAGCCATAGGTGATCATCGCGCCCATCCCCAGGGAGAGGGTGAAGAAGGAATGTCCGAGAGCCTCGAGAACACCGTTCCAGGGCAGCTCCGAAAAGGTCGGGGCGAAGATGAAGGCGAGCGCTTCGCCGGCCCCCTCCATGGTCAGGGCGCTGACCAGCAGCAGCGCCAAGATGACCATCAGGGTCGGCATCAGGATGCGCGAAATGCGTTCGATCCCCTGACCGACGCCGCGATAGATCACGGTCATGGTGCAGGCCATGAACAACCCCGCCAGCAAAATCTGGAGAGGCCCATTGCCGGTCATCACCCCGAAGGCATCACCACCGCTGTAGTCGATCGGGTAGCCGTTGAAGCTCCAGCCGAGGCACTTGATGAAGTAGAGCAGGGTCCAGCCGGCGACCACCGTGTAGAAGCTCAGGATGACGAACCCGGTGACCACTCCCCAGCCACCGACGAAGCCCCAGGCGGAGCCCACCGATTCCTTGAGGGCTCCGACGGCGCTGCGCTGGGTGCGGCGACCGACCAGGATCTCGGCGATCATGATCGGCAGGCCGACGCCGGCGATGCACAGCAGGTAGACGAGGACGAAGGCTCCACCGTTGTTGTGCCAGGTGATGTAGGGGAACTTCCAGAGATTTCCCAGGCCGATGGCGCTACCGGCGGCGGCCAGGACGAATCCCAATCTCGAGCTCCATAGATCACGGGGCTTCTGCATGCTTCCCTCCGGCTCCCTCAACGGCGATGTCGAGAACGTCAGGTCGACGGGTTGGTCGAACGTGGTTGCGCGCCAGTGTACACGGAGCACCGGCCCGGGGAGAAGGGAGTGTTTGCTGGAAGTGTCGGTAAGACCGTGGTTTCTACCGCCAGCTCGAGGGAGCTGAGGCTAGAAGATCACGGTGCGAAAAATGGTGCCGCGGGTGCCGACCAGGTCGTTGGTCTTGAGGGTCTGGCCTTCGCTCAGGGTCAGACCGTTGACCAGCGTCGGGGCACGCTCCGCCAGATTGCGGATGAAGACCTGGCGGTCGAGCTGCACCAGCTCGAACTGCTCGGCGGCGATGTCCTCCTCGTCGGCGAGGACCAGGTCGCAGGTCGAGCGCGAGCCGATGGTCGCCTTGTTGCGCAGCAGGAGGCGGTACTCCTTGCCCTTGCGGCTTCCCCGCAGGACGACGAAGCGTACGCTGCGGGGATTGAAGACACCGGTGATCTCGGCGCCCGGCGGATCGATGCCGCCAGCGGCGGCGATGGCGGCGGCCCCCGGCATGGTGGCTTCACCATCTTCGGTCGGCAGGTCGCCGAGGGCGGCTGTCGCCTCGAGGTCTTCGCTGGGGGCTGGCTCCTCCCGGGGCTGCTTGCGGCGGCGCAGGGAGAGCAGCCAGCCGAGCAGTCCGAGGGCGAGCAGGATCAGCCAGAGGGTGGGGTTCTTCCACCAGGGTCGCGCAGCGCCCGTGGTCGCTCGGTCCGCGGGGTCCGTGGCCGCGGTCGGGTCGCTTCGGCCGGGATCGGTGCGCGGCGTCTCGGTGGTGGTTTGGGGCGAGGTCGCGGTGTCGGGCCCGACTTCTCCGCCGGCCGGCGGCGGAGGTTCTGCGGTCATCGGATCCCGCCCCTGGGGATCGCCTGCCGAGCCCTCGACGCTGGAGGACGCCGCCGTTCCGCTGCCGCTGGCGGCGGTCGAGGAGACGGTGGGGAGGAGGCGCAGGTCGGTGCCCTGGGACAGACGCCTGCCGCTGTGCTCGAGCTGGAGCTGAAGGCGGTAGCTCTCGCCATCGACGCGGCAGCCGGCGCAGCTCATCTCCGCGACCCAGACTCGCCGGATGGCATCCCGAATCTCGCCGTATTGGTCCTCGAAGGATTCACTGCCGGTGTAGAAGGCGCCGCCGGAGTTGGAAGCGAAGCGGTGCAGCACCTCGAGGTACCTCTGCTGCTCCGCTGTTGGCAGCTTGCTGACGCCGATGGCGTAGATCGGCATCGGGTCTTGGCGCAGCTTGGTCAGCACGTCTTCCGGCAGCAGCCCGCTGCCTTCGTCCTTGCCATCGGTGAGCACCACCAGCACCCGTCGTCCGGGAAT
Source organism: Acidobacteriota bacterium (assembly GCA_039028635.1). Taxonomy (NCBI): domain Bacteria; kingdom Pseudomonadati; phylum Acidobacteriota; species Acidobacteriota bacterium. The sequence continues at coordinate 49,747 of JBCCHV010000005.1, read as the reverse complement.
CTGCTGATCCCGTTGTCGACCGAGCTCGAGGGCGTCCACCAGGGCGCGGTGGAGAAGGGTTCGCTGGTCCGTGGGGCCCAGATCATCGAGACCGGCCCGCAGCGTCGCAACATCGCTGGTGAAATCGACCACCAGCCGGCTGCTGTCACCGAAGGCCAGGATGGCGGCGCGATCCGCCGGTCGCAAATCGCCCAGCCAGGTGCCGAGGGCAGAGCGAATCTGACGGAACTGGGCCTCGCTGAGGGACTTCGAGATGTCGACCAGGAACAGATAGCCGACGCCTTCGCCGGTGGCGTCGAAGGGACGCAGGCGGTCGAGGTCGAGGCGCTCCTGGCCGAGGGTGCCGGTGAGCTGGGGCGGAGCGATGGCGGTCACCGCTCGGCCCTCGTCGTCGACCACGTCGAGGTAGACCTGGAGCCGCGGCGGCAGGTCGCCGGTCTGGCGGGCGTGGCTGAGGATGAGGCTGTGGGCGGATTGCGCCGTTGCCGCCATCGGGAGGGCGAGGGCGAGTACGGCCAATGCCGCGATGAAGCCTTTCATGACCTGTTTCTCCCAGGGGCAGCCGGGGGCTCGCCCGCCATCCGTTGCGATCGCCCTCAGGGGGTGGTGACCCGATTTCCTCGCAGCTCGAGGGGGTGCGGGGGCGCAACCCAGAATCCCTGGGCGAAATCCACCCGCATGCGCCGCAGCGCCGTGAAGGTCGCCTCGTCTTCGACCCCTTCGGCAATGGTCTTGAGCTGCATCACATGGCCGACCTGGTTGATCGCCTCGACCAACGCTAGCTGGGTGGGGTCGTGACAGATTCCCCGGACGAGATGTCCGTCGATCTTGAGGAAGTCTACCGGCAAGTCTCGCAGCGTGGCAAAGGAGCTTCTGCCGCTGCCGAAGTCGTCGAGGACAAAGCGACAGCCGCGACTGCGCAGGGCGTGCATGCGGCGCCGGGTCTCCTCCGAGTCGGCGGCCTCGGTGATTTCGAGCCAGAGGCGGTTGGGGTCGACCCGCTGGCTTTCGAGGGCGGTCATCAGCTCGCGGACGAAAGCCTCGTCGGCAATCGACTGCCGCGACAGGTTGATGGCCAAACGCAGGGACGGCGACTCGGCGAGTTGCTCGAGGGCGCGGGCCAGCACCCAGCGGTCGATCTCGCGGGCGAAGCGGTGGCGTTCGGCGAGGGGCATGAACTCTTCCGGCAGGATCAGCTCGCCGTTCTCGCCGTCCATGCGCAGCAACAGCTCGAGGCGATCGGCGGTGTCGCTGCCGGCGCAGGTGCGCAGCGGCTGCGCGAAGAGTCGGAAGCCGTCGCCGGAAAGGGCGGCGTGCAGGGCCCGGACGCGATCGACGTTGTCCCAGCGGGCCGAGATCTCGCCGTCGTCGGGGCGGTACTCCTTGACCCGGTCACCGCCCTGTCGGCGGGCCAGATCACAGGCGGCGCGCGCCGTTTCGAGGGCCTGCTGGGCGCCGCCGCGCAGGCTCACCGCCACCAGACCGATGCTGGCGCGCACCGACACCGCCTTCGAATCGGCGGTGAAGCGCAGGCCGCGCAGCTCGTCGACCAGCGACTCGATGGCCTGGCGAGCCGCCGGCGGCGAGGTGTCGCGGAGCAACAGGCCGAACTCGTCGCCCCCCAGCCGGCCGAGGACCCGGGGGCCGCCGAAACGGCACTTGAGGAACGAGGCGAACTGCGCCAGCACCGCATCGCCGGCGGCGTGCCCGTGGACCTCGTTGATCAGGCCGAGGTCGTCGAGGTCGAGGTGACAGAGGGCAAGCGGCTCTTCCGGCGAGCTCGCCGCCGCCTCGTCGATGGCGCGAAGGAGCCGGCTCTCGAATTCGCCGCGATGGGTGAGGCTGGTGAGTTCGTCGTGGGTGGCGAGAAAGGATGCGTGGCGGGCGGCGGTCTCGGCCTCGGTGAGATCGCGGGCGACAACTACGCCGCCGCGCCGCTCTCCGCCGTGATGAAGGGCGGCCGCCGAGAGACTGACGTCACGCTCCCCGAGGCGCGGCGACAGCAGGGTAGCGCGCCAGGCGCCTTCCGCTCGCAGGCAGTGGTCGAGGGGCGAGCGCAGGGGTTGGCTGGAGTCGTCCGCCAGCAGGCGTACCACCTCGTCGAAGGGACGCCCTTCGAGGCGCTCGTGATCGCGTGCCAGGAGCAGCTCGCCGGCGGCGTTGAGGTAGTCGATGCGGCCATCGGCGTCGGTTCGAATGACGCCGTCGCCAATCGAGTTGAGGGTGACTTCGGCGCGCTCCCGCTCTTGCCGCAGCTCGCGCTCGGTGCGTCGCTGCTCGGCGATGTCGGTAGCCACGCCCACCACCCGGCGCCCTTCCTCTACTGCCTTGCCGCGCAGCAGGATGGGGCCGAAGACGCCGTTCGCGCCGCGCATCCGAACTTCCAGCGACAGCGGTTGGCCGGACTGTAGACATTGCTGCAGGGCCTGTTGCAGGCGCCCCTGGTCGGAAGGATGGACGAAGGGCAGGATTGCCTGACGCGTTGGGCGGCCGCGGAATCCGGAGAGCTCTTGCAGCCGGCGGGTGTTGCCGGGAACGCTGATCTCGTCGCGCACCACGTCCCATTCCCAGGTGACGCTGCGGCCGGCCCGCTGGGCCAGCTTGAGATGGGTCGCCTGCTGGCGGCCGACGTCCTCGAGTTGCTTGTAGCGGGCGATGTCGAAGGCTGCGATCACCACCTCGTCGCCGTCCGCCTGCACCGTCAGCTCGAGCCACCGGTGGCCACCATCGGCCTCCAGGAATGGCACTTCCAGGTGGTCTCTCTCGAGGGCGAGGAGCTCGCGCAGGGCCGGTTGATGGTCGGGGCGGACGCGCTGGCCGAGGGATTCGCCGGTCAGCTCGTCGGCGGACCAGCCGGTGAGTCGCTCCCAGGCTGCATTGACGGCGATCGGACGGTCGCCGCGGCAGCGCATCAGGGGGACCGGTGCCCGGTGCATCCAGTCACTGCCGCGCGCTGCCCGCGAGGGCTCGCTGGAAGGGGTGTGCTGAGTATCCAAGTCCGCCAAGGGTCCGTCCGATCAACGCCCAGATTGCAGAGGAAATCAAGCCTTCAAAGGAAGTGCGACCATAGCACGCAAGTGACGAAAAACAAAGTACTTGGTTTCCCTTTGCTGAGTGTCATGGCACTGAATATATGCCTTTGAATTCTTATAGGTGAATCCTTGCCGAGGACCGTCGGCCGAGACAGTCCGCTGGCCGAGGGGGTGGTTCCTCCCGCCGTCGTCCTTGCGTCCCGCCGACGGCCAAGATACCTTTGGGCCGACTTTCCAACATTCTCCGCGGAAGGGGATTTGCCGATGTCCGAAGACGCCAAGGTAGCCGAGGAGATCTCACCATCCCGCTATATCGAGAAGGTCAGCTTGATGACCGGCGAGATGCTCGACGACGAAATTCTGCCGCGCCATCTGCTGGTTAGCCACCACCGCGACTACCACGTCGTCGACGTCCAGGCGCGGCGATTCATGAGCCGGATGGTGGCGACGACGGGCGACGAAGATCGGGCCCGCCGTCGCATGAAGGAAGTGCGGCGTTTGGGGCACAAGACGGCCCAGATGCTCGGCAAGGTCACCCGTCAGGACCCGACGCGGGTGTCGAAGGCGCTGTTCGGCCTCAAGGATCGCGAGTACTACTTCCGCTACAGGAAGCACCCCCACAGCCGGGAAGAGATCGACGCCATCCTGGCCCGCTTGCGCCAGGAGTCGGTGGACCAGCTGGCGGCGGCGACGGCCGACGGCGGTGGCGGCATCCGGGTGTTGCTCACCGGCGGCACGGGCTTCGTCGGTCAGGAAATACTTTGGCAGGCGGCACAGGACGACGAGGTCACCGAGATGGTGGTGCTGATCCGTCCCAAGACCATCCGTGATCGCAAGACCAAGGAGGTCATCAAGACGCTCTCGCCGGCGGACCGCGGTGAGCTGCTCCTCGATCGCCTCTGGCTGACGGAGCCGGAGCAGCGGGCCAAGTTCTCCTTCGTGGCCGGCGACGTCGAGCAGCCCAATATGGGGATCGCCGCGGATGAGCTCGCGGCCCTCCAGGAGCGGCTCACCCACGTCATCCATTGCGCCGCCAGCGTCGCCTTCGACGATCCCTACGAGAAGTCCTTCCGCGACAACGTCACCGGCACCCTCAACGCACTGCGCTTTTCCCATGCCCTGCAGTCGGCCGAAGGCAGCCCATTCGTGGCTCACCTCGGCATCGAGACCTCCTACATCCACGGCCGTCAGACGGCGGCGGTGGCGCGCGAGGACGAGGTGGTTTTTCCGCGCAACTTCTACAACAACTACTATGAGCTCACCAAGGCGATGGCGTCGATCGAGACCGAGCGCTTCATCTTGGAGAAGGGGTTGCGGGTGGTGCAGCTCAATCCGGCGATCGTGATCGGCGAATCGCGGGCCGGCAACAATCGCGGCGACACCAAGGTGGTCAACGCCCCGGTCAATGCCTTCGGCCGCGCCAAACAGGCCCTCGATGTGCCCAAGGGCGAGGGGCGCTGGTTCGACCGTTCGAAGGCCTCGGTGATTGCGCGTATGGCCTGCATCTTCCCGGGCGACCCGACGGCGGAGATCAACCTGATTCCGGTGGATCGCGTCGTCGAGGGCATCCTGGCGGCCCTCAAGAAGCCCCTCGCCGTCGGCGAGCGTGTGCACCTGGCGACGGACAACCGGCTGACCTCGGAGCAGATCCAGAAGATCGTCCACCAGGAGCTCGGGGTGGAGATCAAGCTCGCCGACCCGACCCTGCACCGCAACGTCACGCTGCCGGTGCTGACCCGGGTGCTCAAGCGCCTCAAGCAGCCCAAGCTGGCGAATGCCCTCGACAAGCTCGGCACCATCTTCGGTGGATACAGCGAGTGGGGCCAGCCGATTCATGAGGTCGGCAACGACGTGCGCGTCCTCGGCCTCACCGAGGAGCGTCCCAACACCCGCCACGTCTTCCGCATGCTCTGCCGCCACAACCGCTATGTCCAGGACTTCGGGCAGGTGCGCGATGCCGACGATATCTCGCGCCGCGAAAAGGTTTGGTGGGACTTCATCCTCGACCTCGAAGAGGAGACCGGTCACCCGGTGGGGGCGATGAGCGCCGAGGACTTCCGAGCCGCCGTCGAGGCCGGCCTCGACCTCGAAAGCTTCGAGCGCCGCGCGGCTTCCTAGCGGGTCGTTTTGTCTCAGGGGGGCTCAAGGCGCCCCCCTCGGCCGCACGCACATGTCGTGCGGCCTCACCCCCGTCCACGGCGGCTCTGCCGCCGCCTCGCGCTGATCGCGCTCGAAGGCCGTCTGCTGCCTAGCAGACGGCTCGCTCTCTTCTGTCGGTATTCAGCTCACCTCGCCGCCCGGTACGAATGCACCGGACGGCCAACCCTCGAAGCGAGCCTGGGCAGCCCCGCAGCCTACGAGCAGGTTAGTGAGAAAGATCGAGACCAAGACTTCAGGTCGACCCGAGACCCCGAGCCGAGCCGCCGCGGTGGCGTTTCAGGAGGCGGTAGAGGGTCGTGCGATCGATGCCCAGCAGAGCGGCGGCTTCGGCACGGCGCCCACCGCTGGCGGCGAGGGCTTCGTCGAGAGCGCGGGCGGTGGCTTGATCGAGGCGCGCCCGCAGATCGAGGCTCGGCGACACATCTCGAGGGATCGCCTCGAGCAGGAAGTCTTCCGGCTCGAGCTGCGCTGAACGGGCGAGCACGCAGGCCCGTTCGAGGGCGTTCTCGAGCTCCCGCACATTGCCCGGCCAGGAGTGCTCGAGGAGGCGCTGCTGCGCCGCCTCGCCGAGACGAAAGTCGGCCTCGCCGGCTTGCCGGCGATGGTCGAGGAAGTGACCGGCGAGGGGCAGGATGTCGTCCGGCCGGTCGCGCAGCGGTGGCACCCGCAGAGGGATCACCGCCAGCCGAAAATAGAGGTCTTCGCGGAAACGTCCGGCGGCGATCTCGGCCTTCAGGTCGCGATTGGTCGCCGCCACCACCCGCACGTCCACCGGCCGAGCCCGGTTGCCGCCGACCCGCAGCACCTCGCCCTCCTGGAGAACGCGCAGGATCTTGACCTGGAAGGCGCCGTCCACCTCGCCGATCTCGTCGAGAAACAGGGTGCCGCCGTCGGCTCGCTCGAAGCAGCCCTGGCGCGTCCGTTCGGCGCCGGTGAAGGCACCCTTCTCGTGACCGAAGAGCTCGCTGTCGAGGAGGTTGTCGGAGAAGGCCTTGCAGTTGATCGCCACGAAGGGTCCCTCGGCGCGATCGCCGACCTGGTGCAGGCGCCGCGCCAGCACCTCCTTGCCGGTGCCGCTCTCGCCTTCGAGAAGCACCGCGGCCCGCGAGGCGGCGGCCCGGTCGACCAGGTCGATGAGCTGCTTCATGGCACGACTGGCGGCGATCAGCTGGCGGCCTTCGCGCGCCTCCAGGCGATCCTTGAGGCGGCGGTTCTCGCGCTGCAGGGTGGTGAGCTCGAGGGCTCGGCGGACCAGATTGCGCAGCTCGTCGTTGTCGCACGGCTTGGTGACGTAGTCGAAGGCCCCCAGGCGCATCGCCTCGACCGCCGAAGCCACCTCGCCGAAGGCGGTGAGCAGGATCACCGGCAGGTCCGGAGCGGCGCGCCGCAGGCGCTGCATCAGCTCGAGGCCGTCGAGGTCCGGCATGCGTTGGTCGGTGACCACGACGTCGGCGCCGCGGGCGTCGAAAGCGGCGAGGGCCTCCCGGCCGCTGTAGCAGGCCTCGCACTCCCAGCCTTGCCGGCGTAGCGAGGTGGCGAGGGCTTCCGCCATGCGGGCTTCGTCGTCCACCACCAGGATGCGAGCGGTCATGGCGCCACCGCCAGCTCGATGGCGAAGCGGCCACCCCCGAGGTCGTCGTCGCCGGCGGCGATGCGCCCGCCATGGGCGCGCACGATCTGCCGCGCAACCGCCGGGCCGAGGCCGGCGCCGTCGCGGCGGGTGGTGAAGAAGGGCTCGAAGATGCGATCCCGCAGATCCTCCGGCACTCCCGGCCCCTGATCGCGAATGGTGAGCTCTACCTGGTCCCCCTGGCGGGCGGCGGTGAGGTCGATGCGGCCGCCCGCCGGCGATGCTTCGGCGGCGTTGGCGATCAGCCCGAGGAGGACCTGGCAGAGCAGATCGGGGTCGGCCCGCAGGGCGACGTCCGGGGGTGCCGCGAGCTCGGTCTGCAGGGAGACTCCACGGCTCTCGAGGAGTGGCCGGGCAAGGTCGGAGGTGCGACCGACCAACTCCGCCAGCGCGATCCGCTCCGGATTCACCGTCACCGGTCGGGCGAAGTCCACCAGGGTTTGGGTGACCCGCGATAGGCGGTCGACCTCGTCCATCACCTGGCGGCAGCTGTCGCGTCCGCCGGCGTCGGCGGCTGGCAGGGTCTCCGCGAGGTTCTGCACCAGGGTGCGGATGATCGCCAGCGGATTGCGCACCTCGTGCGCCACGAAGCTGGTGACTTGGCCCAGGGAGGCGAGCTTCTCGGACTGCGCCAGGCGGCTCTGCAACCGGGCCGAGGCGCGGCCTTGCTCGGCCAAGTCCTGCTTCGCCTGGCGCTCGCGCCGGCGGCTCTCGAGGGCGAGGCCGACAAGGTAGCCGCCGAGGGCGAGGCTGAGCTCCCAGAAGGTCACCACCCACCAGGTGACGTCGCGCTCACCGAGGCGGAAGCTGAGCCCGAATCCCAGCGCCAGGGCCGACTCCGCCAGGCCGAGGGCGAATCCGGCGGCGGCAAACCACCAGCGCTCGTGGCGTCGGGGGAGGCGGATGAGTGGCTTCATCAGGGTGACGGAGGTCAGCAAAGGACGGGCCAAGGGTCTGGCCGCGGGGTACGGGCTCGTCACCGAGGATACGGGACCCCGCGCCGTTGCGAAACGGCTTCGTCCGTTGCAGCGCTGCAACGCCGCTGGCGCTGTCGGAGTGCCATCGGGCCGGAATCCACGGCCTGGCGGAGGCTGGCGCGGATCCCGCACTGCAGGCGACCGAGGGAATCACGACGAAACAAAGGAGATGATGCGATGAGCTGGAAGAAGATCGTCCTCACCCTGGTCCTGGTGCTGTTCCTCGCCATGACGGCGATGGTTCTGCGGGAGCACGGTTATCTGGGCTGGTTCGAGCTGGTCAACGCCAACTCGGCGACTCAGCTTGTGATGTGGGATCTCACCATCTGCTTGGTGTTGATGGGGATCTGGATGTTCCGCGATGCCCGTCGTCAGCAGCGCACCGTCTGGCCATACCTGATCTTGACGGCGGTGGTCGGAGTCGCCGGCCCGTTGCTCTATCTGATTCTGGCGCCGCGGGAGAGCTGAGGGCCGGGGGTCGGGCTCGGAAATCGTTGTAGGGTAGGGCGATGGGCTCCTCCCTGCCGCCCGATCCCCAACTCTCCGCCATCGTCGTCCACTGGCGGGGAGAGGACCATCTGCGGGCCCTGTGGGCCGCCTGGCCGGACGATCCCCGGTTCGAGCTGGTGGTGGTCGACAACGGCTCCGACGGCTCCCTCGCGGACCTCGCGGCGGAGCTTGGGGCGGGCTGGGTATCGCCGGGGCGAAACCTCGGCTTCTCCGGCGGCGTCAACGCCGGCGCGCGGGTGGCGCGGGCTCCCCTGTTATTGATCCTCAACCCCGACATCGTGCCCCGACCGGGAGCTCTCGAGCGGTTGCTCGAGGGCTTCGTCGCCGATCCCGCCGTCGCCGGCCTGGCGCCGCGGTTGATCGGTCCCGACGGCGCTCGCCAGACCGCCTGGCAGCTTCGCCCCTTGCCTCGCTCTGCGGATCTGCTGCTCCAGGCCTGCCTGGTGCCGGTGGGGGGGGGGCCGGACGAGGAACCGGCTGGGGGGAGCGTCGTCGAGCAGCCGGCGGCGGCCGCCCAGGCGGTGCGGCGGGCGGTCTTCGATCGCCTGGGGGGCTTCGACGAGGCTTTCTACCCGGCCTGGTTCGAGGATGTCGACTTCGCGCGCCGTCTGGCGACCGCCGGCGAGCGCTTGCGCTACCACCCGGCGGCGGAGTTTCGCCACCATCTCGGCGCCACCGTCGAAGGCTTGGGCCTCGGTCCCTTTCTCTGGATCTACTACCGCAACCTGCTGCGCTACGGCCGCAAGCATCACGGCGCCTGGCTGGCGCCGCTGGCGCGCCTGCTGCTGCCGCTGGCGGCGCTGCTGCGTATCCTGCTGCTGCCGTTGCGCCGGCCGCGGCGCGCCCGCTCCCGTGGCCAGGCGATGACCGCCTATGGGGCGCTCGCCCTCGGCGCCCTCAGCGGCTGGCGCTGGCCGAGTGCCTGGCGGCGCCTCGGGGAGACGCCATGAGCGCCGCCGAAGCGGTCACCGTCGCCATCGTCACCTTCAACAGTAGCGACGATCTCGGCGAATGCTTCGCTGCCATCGCCCGCCTCGGGCACCGGCCCCTGCGGGTGGTGGTGGTGGACTGTGCCAGCAGCGACGGTTCGGTGGAGGCGGCGCGCCGCGAGTCGGCCCGCCTGCTCGCCGCCGGCATCGCCTTCGAGGTCGAGGCCCTGGCCGACAACCGCGGCTTCGCCGGCGGCATGAATCGCGCCCTGGCGCGTTCCCAGGATCCTTGGTTTCTGACCCTCAATGCGGATGCTCGGCCGCAGGCCGACTTCTTGCGCCGGCTGCTGCGCCGGGCCGCCGCGCACGAGGACTTGCAGGTCGGCGCCGTCACCGGTCGTCTGCTGCGTCCGGAAGTCGACGGCGTGCGCCATCTCGATGCCTGCGGCATGCGCCTGACCGCCACCTGGCGTCACCTCGATCGTGGCTCCGGGGCGGTCGATCGCGACCAGTGGAACGTTGCCGATCGCGTGTTCGGCGCCACCGGAGCGGCCAGCCTCTTCCGCCGCGCCGCCCTCGACGACGTCGCCCTCGACGGTGAGATTTTCGATCCCCGCTTCCACTCCTTCCGCGAGGATGCGGAGCTCTGCTTTCGCCTCCGCGAGCGTGGTTGGGAGATTCTCTACGAGCCCACCGCGCGGGCCGAGCATCGGCGCTGGAATCTGCCCGAACGGCGCCGCCAGATGCCGGCCGAGGTCAATCTCCACTCGCTCAAGAATCGCTATCTGCTGCGCGCCTACCACCAGACCCGCCGCAACTTCTGGCGCACCCTGCCGGCGGCGCTGCTGCGCGACCTGCTGGCGGTTGGCTATGTGCTGCTGCGCGAGCGCTCGTCGCTGCCGGCGTTTCTCTGGCTGTGGCGCCATCGCCGAGAGATCCGCCAGCGCCGTCGCCTCATCCAGGGGCGCCGCACTGTCGCCGCCGCCGAGATCGACTTCTGGTTCGGACGTTCGGGGGCGCCGCTATGACCAAGTCCGCGTCGGCCGGCGCCCTGCGCATCGCCCTGCTCGGCAGTCGCGGCATCCCCAACCGCTACGGCGGCTACGAGACCTTGATGGAGGAGTTGGCTCGCCGGCTGGTCGAGCGCGGCCACCGCGTCACCGTCTACTGCCGGTCCCACTCCACTCCGAAGACCCTGCGGCAGTGGAAGGGCGTCGACCTGGTGGTGCTGCCGACCCTGCGGGGCAAGTACTTCGACACCCCGGTCCATACGCTGCTGTCGGTGATCGATGCCGGCTTTCGGCGCTTCGATGCTGCTTTGGTGGTGAACTCCGCCAACGCCGTCTTCGTGCCCTGGCTGCGGCTGACCCGTATCCCGGCGGCGCTGCACGTCGACGGCATCGAAAAGCGGCGCCGCAAGTGGGGGCCCGTCGGCCGGGCCGTCTACGCCCTTTCGGAGCGTCTCGCCACCTTCGTGCCCAACCTGCTGATCACCGATGCCGAGGTCATCCGCAAGCACTATGAGGAGCGCTACGGGGCGGCCTCCGTGCCGATCACCTACGGTGTCGATCCGGTGGTGCCGGAGGGCCGCGCCACCCTCGACCGCCTCAGTCTCGAGGCGCGGCGCTACTTCCTCTACGTCAGTCGTTTCGAGCCCGAGAACAACCCCGACCGGGTGGCGGCGGCCTATCGCCGGGTCGGCGGCGACCTGCCCCTGGTGATGGTCGGCGGGGCGCCTTATGCGGCGGGCTTCATCGCCGGTTTCACGGCGGACGCCGATCGGCGCATTCTCTTTCCCGGCCCGATCTACGGCGAGGGCTACCGCGAGCTGCTCTCCCACGCCCTCGCCTACATCCACGCCACCGAAGTCGGCGGCACCCACCCGGCCTTGGTCGAAGCGATGGGCTACGGCAACTGCCTGGTGGTCAACCGAACTCCGGAGAACGTCGAGGTCGCCGGGGATCAAGCGCTCTACTTCGAGGCCGGTGACGAAGACACCCTGAGCCGCGCCTTAGAGGAGGTGAGAAGTTCGCCGGAGGCGGCTCGCCGACGAGGCGAGGCTGCCGCCGAGCGGGCTCAGCGCCTATACTCTTGGCAGGCGGTGACCGATCAGTACGAAGCGGCCCTTTGGCACCTCGCTCACGGCACCGACCCGCAATGAGAGCCCCGGTCGAGGTTCTCGGCTTTCTGGCTCATCTGCCGGGTAACGGGGGCCGTAGGAGCCCTGAGATCGGCAGAAGAGCGCAGGAAAACGGCGGTTCGAGGGTTGCAGGACAGGTCAGGGGTAGACGGAGCCCGGCCCAGTTACGTTAGAATATGTGTCATCGACATATTTTTCTGCCGTAGAAGCCGTAGAATAGGGCCTGAACGCGAATGCTGAAAGAGCGAGCTCGAATCCTGGCGGTCACCATCTTCGCCCTCGATCTGGCGTTGGTGGCGGCAGCATTCTTCGTCGCCTACTGGCTGCGCGATTCTTTCTTGCCGCGGGTGATGGCCGACTCCTTCACCGGCCACCTCTATCCCCTGTCGGCCTATCTGCCGCTGCTGCCATTGGTGCTCGCCCTGTGGGCGGTGCTGCTGCTGTCGTCGGCGCAGTACCGCGATTCCCACCGCACCGTTCCCCTGATCGAGGAAGCGGCGGCGATTTTCCGCATCTGCGCCACCGGCACGATCATCTTCTCGCTGATGATCTTCGCCCTGCGCCTGGGCGAGAAGCTGCTCGACAACGATCAGATCAGCCGCTCCTGGCTGCTGCTTTTCGCCATTCTCACCTTCGTGCTGCTGCTCGCCGAGAAGCTCGCCGTGCGACTGACCGCACGCTACGTGCGGATGCGCGGCCTCAATTACCGCACGGTGCTGATCGTGGGAACCAATCCCACCGCCCTCGAGATGGCGGCGGCTATCCTCGGCCATCGCTTCTGGGGCTTCAAGATCCTCGGCTTCATCGCCAACGGTGAGCCTCACCCGCTGTTTCCGCGCGGCCGCTTCCCGATTCTCGGCTCCGTCGAAGACATTCCCGAGATTCTCAATCGTCAGGTGGTCGACGACGTCATCTTCGCGGTCTCGCGAAAAGAGCTCGACCGCCTGGAAGAGCTCTTCCTGATGCTCCAGGAACAGGGCGTTCGGACTCGTTTCGCCCTCAATATCTTCCCCAATACGCGCGCCAAGGTGCAGTTCGAGGAGCTCGACGGGCTGCCCCTGCTGACCTACTCGACGACCCCCACCAATCTCCTCCAGCTGCTCTCCAAACGCATTCTCGACATCGCCCTGGCGGCGGCTGTCCTGGTGCTGGCGATGCCGGTGATCTTCGGCATCGCCCTGGCGATCAAGGTGACCTCCGGTGGCAAGGTGCTCTTCCGGCAGACGCGCTGCGGCCTCAACGGTCGCTCCTTCACCCTCTACAAGTTCCGCACCATGGTGGAGGGGGCCGAGCAGCAGCGCCGCAACCTGCAGCACCTCAACGAGATGGACGGGCCGGTCTTCAAGGTGCGCTCCGATCCCCGGGTCACCGCCGTCGGCCGCATCCTGCGCAAGTTCAGCCTCGATGAGCTGCCGCAGCTCTGGAACGTGCTGCGCGGCGACATGAGCCTGGTGGGACCGCGGCCGCCGATTCCGGAAGAGGTCGCCCAGTACCAGCGCTGGCAGCGTCGCCGCCTGTCGATGAAGCCCGGCTTGACCTGCCTGTGGCAGATCAGCGGGCGCAACAACATCGACTTCGATCGCTGGATGGAGCTCGATCTCGAGTACATCGACACCTGGTCGCCGATGCTCGACGTCAAGATCCTGCTCAAGACCATCCCGGTGGTCCTCACCGGGCGCGGCGCGAGCTAACTTCTGATCTTCGTCGCCGCTTTCCGCGCGGCGATCAGCTCGAGGGTGGTCTCGACCACAGCGCGTAGCGAGCTGGCGTCGGCTTTGCCCTGGCCGGCGATGTCGTAGGCGGTGCCGTGGTCGACGCTGGTGCGCAGGTAGGGCAGTCCCAGGGTCCAGTTGGTGGCGAGGCCGAAGGCCGCCGTCTTGACCGCGATCAGACCCTGGTCGTGGTAGAGCGCGAGGACCCAGTCGCAGGCCCCCTCGCGGGCGCGAGCGAACAGCGAGTCGGCGCTCGACGGACCGGAGCAGTCGACGCCGAGCTGGCGGGCCCGCGCCACCGCCGGCACGATCTCTTCATCGTCCTCGGCCCCCAGCAAGCCGCCCTCGCCGGCGTGGGGATTGAGCCCGGCGACGGCGATGCGACCTTGCGCCTGGCGCTGCCAGCAGAGCAGCGCCTCGACGATGCGCTCGGCGGTGACCAAGTCGAGGGCCTGCCGCAGGGAGACGTGGGTCGAGAGCAGCGCCACCTTCAGGCCTGGCGCCAAAAACGCCATCAAGTAGTCCCGACCGTAGCGCTCCAGGCCGCAGCCTTGGGCCAGGTAGTCGGTGTGACCGACGAACCCGGGCAGCACCCAGCGATCGATGGTCGCCTTGTTGAGGGGCGCCGTCACCAGGGCGTCGACGGTGCCGAGTCGGGCGAGATCTGCTCCCAGGTCGAGGGCGGTGAGGGCGCCGGCGGCATCGCCGACGCTGGGTTCTCCGGGGGAGATCTTGCGGTCCTCGGCGATCGGGTCGAGCACCGCCACGGTGCCGGCGGGGAGCTGCGAGAGCTCCTGCCGGGAGGGCTTGCCCGTCAGATAGTGGAACCGGTCCGAGGCCGCCCCCGGCAGGCTGGCGCTATAGGCCTCGAGCGCTGCACGCTCGGCGATCAGCAGCGCTTGCCAGCCGACCCCGGCGCCGTGGCCGGCGACGAGCTGCAGCAGGATCTCTGGCCCGATGCCGGCCGGATCGCCCTGGGTGAGGGCGACGATCGGAGGCGGGCTCACTTGTCGTCGTCGGCCGAGGCGCGGCGACGACTGCGCTTCTTGAGCTCGTCTTCCTTGAACATGTAGCGGATGTTGTGCTTCGGCACCAGCAGGTTGGGATCGGCGTGGCGGTTGAGCTTGATGGCCCCCTTGTCGTACCACTCGATCCAACCCCGCAGCTCCTCATCGTTGGTCAAGATCACCACCATCGGCGTCTTGGCCGCCATCTGCTTGAGGTAGTAGAACTCCTCGGCGTTGGTCTGCTCCGGAGGTGTCTGCTTGCGGCGGGCACCGCGTGATCCTACGTCGCGCTTCATCTCTTGTAGGTCCGGACGAATGAGCTTTCGGTTCGCCGATTCCATGGTCGATCAACCTCGGGCCGCCGCCGGGCGGCCGGAACGCTTTTTATAGCGGTGGTCTTCGTAGGCCAGGCAGCACAGCAGGCGGCCGCACTGGCCCGAAATCTTGGACGGATTGAGGCTCAGGTTTTGGCGTTTGGCCATTTGAATCGAGATCGGCCGGAAGTCCTTCAACCAGGTCGAGCAGCACAGGGTACGACCGCAAATTCCGACGCCGCCGAGCAGCGCCGCTTCGTCACGGGCACCGATCTGGACCATCTTGACCCGGATCGAAAAGCGCCGCGACAGGTTGCGCACGAGCTGACGAAAATCGACCCGACCGTTGGCGGTGAAGTAGAAGGTGCCGCGCTTGTTATTGAGCGAAAAGTCGACTCGCGAAACTTTCATCTCGAGGCCGAGCTGGCGGGCCTGCTCCTGGCAATAGAGCTTGGCCGTCGTCTCGTTGGTGACCTGGCGATCGTGGGCCGCCGTGTCGCGATCTTCGGCATGGCGCAGGATCGCCCGGGCGCTCGACTTCTGGCACGGCTTGAAGACCGGCATGGGAGATTTCTCAACCCAACCGAAGGCGGGACCGGCTTCGAGGTCGACCACCACCGAGTCGCCTTTGGAGAACAGTCGCCCGCCGGTAGCGCAGAGGGTGAGGTTGGTCTCTTCGCGAAAACGGACGCCGACGAAGGTGTCCTCCACCGCCGTCGACATACCCTTGAAGGAACACCCCTGGCAGCCGCTCATGATCCGTTCTTCGGCTCGGGATGTCTTTGCGTCATGGTCGAGAGCTCCGGGGCTCCGCGATCAACGGTACGAGACTCGATCTCACACCGGCTGCTGAATTTGCGGTTTTGCCAAAAAAGCAATACTGACAGCAGTATGGCAGCCGGAAACAGCACTGTCAACGCGCTTTGGGAGGCCGTCGGCAGGGCGTATCAGGCCTCCTCCGAGGCCAGCACCCGGCGCCCGATATCGCGTCGCAGGACCTTGTTCGGCCAGTCGATCTCGCGGCTGGCGGCATAGGCGCGACGCAGCGCTTCGACCAGACCGTAGGCGCTGGCGCAGACGTTGAGGACGCGCCCGCCGGCGGTCACCACGCCGTCTTCGGCGCTCGCCGTCCCGGCGTGGAACACCTCGACGCCGGGAATCTCGCGCGCCTTGTCCAGGCCGTGGATCGGGTCGCCTTTGGCCGGGCTGTCGGGATAGCCGGCGCTGGCCAGCACGATGCAGGCCGCCGCCTCCTTACGAAAGCCCAGGCGCCGGCTCGAGAACTGGCCCTGGGCGCCGGAAGCGAGCAGCGGCAGCAGGTCGTCCTCCATCCGCATCAGCAGCACCTGGGCTTCCGGGTCGCCGAGACGGGCATTGAACTCGAGTACCTTGGGGCCTGCCGTCGTCAGGATCAGTCCGGCGTAGAGAAAGCCGGTGTAGCGACGCCCTTCGGCGGCCATGCCGGCGACGGTGGGCCGCATCACCTGCTCCAAGACCTTGCCGGCGGTCTCGGCGTCGAGCACCTCCGACGGGCTGTGGCAGCCCATGCCGCCGGTGTTCGGGCCGGTGTCGTTCTCGCCGATGCGCTTGTAGTCCTTGCTGGTGGCGAAGGGCAGGAGGTGCTCGCCGTCGGCCATCGCGATGAACGAGACCTCCTCCCCCACGAGGAACTCCTCGACCAGCACGCGATCGGCGCTGGCGCCGAAGCGCCGTTCCTCGAAGAGCTCCCGCAGGGCGTCCTCGAAGGCTGCTTCGTCCTCGACGATCAGGACCCCCTTGCCGGCGGCCAGGCCGTCCGCCTTGAGCACTACCGGAAAGCCGAACTCCTGCTGCGCCTGGCGCGCCGCCGCGGCATCGTGGGCGACGGCGAAGCCGCCCGTGGGGATGCCCTGGCGCTGCATGAAGTTCTTGGCGAAGACCTTCGAGCCTTCGAGGCGGGCCGCTTCCCGGGAGGGTCCGAAGAGGGCTAGGCCGCGGCGCTCGAACTCGTCGGCGATGCCGAGGGTGAGGGGGAGCTCCGGTCCCACCACCGTCAGGTCGATCTTCAGGTCCTGGGCGAAGTCGGCCAGCTTCTGGACGTCGTCCGGGGCGATTGGCACGCAGTCGGCGATTTCCGCGATGCCGGGATTGCCGGGGGCGCAGAAGAGCTCCGTCAGCTGAGGGCTCTGTCGTAGCTTCCAACACAGGGCGTGCTCGCGGCCGCCCCCTCCGATCACCAGTACTTTCATCGCGTGCCTTCCTCCTTCGGGTTGCCGGCGGCGAGTGCCGTCACGGCCATCACGTCCACGATATCGCGCGCCCGGCAACCGCGCGAGAGATCGTTGATGGGTCGCGCCAGTCCCTGCAGCAAGGGGCCGACGGCGCGTGCTCCGGCGAGTCGCTCGGTGAGCTTGTAGGCGATGTTGCCGGCCCCCAGGTCCGGAAAGACCAAGACGTTGGCGCGGCCTTCGAGGGCGCTCCCCGGGGCCTTGCGCGCGGCGACTTCGGGCACCAAGGCGGCATCGGCCTGGAGCTCGCCGTCGAAGGCGAAGTCGACGCCGCGGTCGCGCAGTAGTTCACCGGCTCGCCGCACCTTGTCGACGCTGGGGTGGTCGGCGCTGCCCTTGGTCGAGAAGGACAACAGGGCGACCCGCGGCTCTTCGGCGAGTAGCGTGCGGCAGCTCTCGGCGGCGGCTTCGGCAATGTCGGCGAGCTGCTTCGGACCGGGGTCCGGCACCACGCCGCAGTCGCTGTAGATCAGGCCGGGTCCCTCCTCGAGGGCCATCAGAAAGCACGACGAAACCACCGACAGGCCGGGTCGGGGACCGATCGTCCGCAGGCAGGCGCGGAGAGTGTCGGCGGTGGTGGCGACGGCGCCCATCACGGCGCCATCGGCGCGGCCGGTGGCCACCAGCAGGGCGGCCTGGTAAAGCGGGTCGCGGGCGCGGGCGACCACTTCGTCGAGAGCCTTCTGGGAGCGACCCGCGAGGTGCTCGACGAGGGCTTCGAAGCCTTCGTCGCTGTGCGGGTCGCGCCGCATCAGGCCGTCGTCGAGGGTCTGCGTGCTGATCAGCAGGGGTTGGCAGAGACCATCGGCTCGGGCCCGGCGGGCGGCCTCGACGACCCGTGGATCTTCGCCTTCGGCGAGGACGATGGTGGCGCCGCGGCGACGGGCGCGAGAATGGATTTGCGACAGGAGGTCGGACAACCGGAAGGCCCCGAATCTGGTGGGTCGAATCGCGGCCAACTTTAGCAGAGGTGCCCTTCCCGCGGCTTTCGGCCGGGCCGCGGGAAGGACTGGGACATGCGCTACCGCTCGAAGGTCAGGGAGGCCCACAGGCTGCGCCAATCGTGGCCCGAATCGGCCGGCGCCGGCTCCATGTGGACCGCCGTCACCAGCCATTGGCCGCGGCCGTCGATGGGCAAGTGGACCCGCCCCTCGGAGTCCGTGCGCTGGGCGGTGACGCGGCCGTCCCCGGAGAGCGCCGTCGCTTCGATGCGAACCCCCACCAGCGGCTCGCCGCGCAGCAGGGCGCGCAGCGGCAGCTCGCTGGTCGAGGCCCGCGTCGGATCGCGCTCGGCCACCAGCTCGAGCTCGAGGCCGAGCGGCGCGAGGGCGGCCTCGACCGCTTCCGGAGTGATCGCCTCGCCGGGTCGGGCGCTCCGGATCAAGGCCTTGGCGCAGCGTGAGAAGAGCTCCCGGCCCGCGGACTCGGTCTCTCCCCGACGCTGCCGTTCGGCCACCACCGAGTCGAGCCCCTCTTCGGCGAGGTAGGCCTCGAAGCGATCCGCCGCCAGCTCGAGAGGGGTCTCCCGACTGCGGTAGACGGCGGCATGGAGCCCCGGGCTCTCGATCCGTCCGTTGCCCGCCGGCCGCCGGCCGGCGAGACCGAGCACCGGCTGCTCGCCGTCCGGCCCGACGAGGGCGAAGCGTTCGGCATGCTGAGGATCGAAGGCCAGGGAGCGACCCGGCGCCTCGTCCCCCACCCGCAGGTCGAGACCGATCGGGTTCCCCGGGGCGATCTCGAAGCGCTGCGGCTGGATCCAGAAGTCGTGGGCCGTCAGTGGCGGACCGAGAAACAACAGCAGGGCACTGGCGAGAAGCTCTTTCTTCACGGCGATGGGCTCCTCGTCAATTGGGGGAACCGGCAATCGGCGTCCGCAGGTAGGGGAAGGCATTGTCGAAGAAGCTCGCATCGACCGGCGCTCCGTCGGTCAGGGGAAGCAGCCCCGCCGGGGCGTCCGCCGGTTCGCACAGGCCGAGGCCGAGGTGGCAGAGCACCCCCATTACCGCCCGCAGCTCGATGTCGACCACGTCGTCGCCCGGTCGGCGGCCGTTGGGGAAGCCGGCGGCGTCGCCGTCGATCACACCCAGGGGGCGCTGGTCGGCGGCGGCGGTGATCGGAATCGAGGTGTTGAGGCGCTGCATCTCGCCGAAGCCGAGCTGGTTGAGGCCCTCGATGCCGGTGACGAAGGCCGCCACCAGGTCATTGCGCGGGATGTTCGACGGCGCGTCGACGCCGAACAGGATCTGCAGCAGCGCGGGAAGGGTGGGGTTGGTGACGTAGGTGGCGAAGGAGCCGTCACCGTCGGGCCGGCTGGCATTGAAGCGGTTCTTGTCCGGCAGGCCGATGACCACCTCGTTGACCAGCGGCATGCCGAGGCGCGACACCTGCACCAGATCGCCGGTTTCGACCGCCGGCTGCTCGAAGGTCGGATCGTCCGAAAGGGTGCGGGTGCGCGGCAGCCAGGCGGTGGTCCAACCGCCGATCACCGGACCGCTGGTGTCGGTCAAGCAGTCCGTCGGCAGCTCCAGGATGAAGGAGGTGATGTTGGCATCCTCGAGATCGTCGCGCTGACTGTCGGGCGCTCCCAGCGGATTGAAGTTCACCAGGTCGAAGGTCTCGCCGAGGTTGACCACGAAGGAGTCCTTGCGCTGGCCCACGAAGACGCGACCGTCGCCGCAGCCGGGAATGTTGAGGTCATGGACGAACGGTGCCGCATAGCGTTCGTAGTTGGGGAAGCTCTTGGCGCCGATGTTGTCGATCGGCTTGCCGAAGCGCCGGCCGCCGGTGAGCAGGTTGGTCGCCGGTGCGGTCTCGGCGGGGTTGCCCAGCGGTCCACGCACCAGGTCGAGGTGGAAAGTCTCGAAGCGATTGACCGCCGCCGAGGAGACGATGGGACCGGCCTGAATCAGCGGGATCGGCACCGTCTCATCGCCGATCGGCAGCGAGATGCCGCGCAGGAAAGTCTGCGAGCGGAACACGAAGGACAGGTTCTCGACGCCATCGCCGTCGTTGTCGATGTGGATCACGTAGCGGGCGTTGGGGTCGAGGGTGAAGTAGTTCGGACCGCCGTAGGCGTCCTGCAGGGGGATGTAGTTGGCGATCAGGGTGACGAAGCCATCGCGGCCCGGCTCGTAGCTCCGAAACATGTAGAAGTCGGTGGCGTCGACCTTCGGGTTTTCGGTGATGAAGGGCGCCTCCCGATGGCTCGAGGCGAAGGCCGCGGTGCTGGCCACCAGGGCGAGCACGAGGGCGGTGCGCAGAAGAGTGGATGACATTCCTCAAAACTCCTTGCCGCAGGTTCGGCGGTTGGTTCGGCCCGCGCCTCACGAAGCTGGGCACGAGCACTCGCCGCCCCTACGGAGTCCCGGGCGGGCCGGATGAAGCGGGGTGGGGACCAGGGTTGGAAGCCGCCAGGCGGGCGGGGGCCGACTTTCGCCTGGGCCGAGAGGGGATTCCGGCCGCGGTTCTCTCAGGGGGAAGCCGTTACTGGGATTCGGCAGGCGGCTGTAGCTCGAGGCGTAGGTCCGCCAGGCTGCGGGAGATGCGGATTTCCACCGGCAGGGCGGCCTCGTCGTCGCTCAGCCAGAGCTCCAGGCGGCCCTTCCAGCGGCGCCCTTCGGGGGCGTCGATGCCGCGAATGGTCCAGTGGCGCGTGCTCACTTCGCGCTCGCCGAAACGGCGCTTCTCGCGGCCGCGCGGAATCACCACCACCGGGTAGACCTTGCCGTCGGACCAGATGGTGAGCTGCCGGGGACGCTCCGGCGTGTCCTGTCGCAGTGCCCAGATGCCGGAGACGATGTCGAGCACGCCGGGCTCGGCGATGTCGTCGCGCTTTTCCTTCTCTTTGCCGCGCCAGCGGTAGGCCGACCAGGCGCTCAGGGCCTGCCGCGAATCGCGGTCGATGGTCGAGCCATAGCGCCAGAACTCACCATCGTCGGATTTTTCCGAGGTCACCAGCAGCTCACTGTGGAGGGTGCCATCGGGCTGCTCGGAAAAGCGCATCACGCCGTCGCCCTTGTTGGGCAGAAACAGCCCCGCCACCCGGCCCACCAGGCTCCCCAGGTGCCAGCGATAGCGAAACTCCTCCGTCGCCGGTTGGGCGCTGCTGGGCAGGGGAATCGCCATGAGGAGCAGGAAGGGCAGGAAGAGGCGTCGCATCATCGGTCCGGGCTCAGTCATGGAGGAGAGCCTCGTCTCCTTCAAGGCGGCCTGGGCGAATGGTATTCCGAGCCCGGCCTCTCGGTCCGACTTCGCGTAATTACGTGCGTAGATTCCCTGGCCCCTTCGCCGAGCAGAGGCGAGGTGAGAGAATTGAACGGACTGTGGCCCGGCGGGCCATGGAGGCCGCTGCCGTGCCCACGGCTAAAGGAGGCGTTCTATGTGGGAATGGATCCTCGAGCTCTTGGGGATAGGGGGAGACACGGCTTCGGCGAATGGCAGTGGGGACAATGAGACGAATCCGGGGGCTGATCCCAACGGCTAGGACTCCAGATGTCGCTTTGCAATGATCACGAGCTCCTTGAGTCGCTCGGGTGCCGATTTCTTGATGATTCCCTTCTGAAGCAAGATGATCGCTGCGAGAGCCTTCTGCGAGGCCCCTGCTGCATCTAAGACATAGCTCGCAGTCGCGGCGGACTCAAGAGCTCGATCAAGCTGGCTAAGGTCGATTAGTACTCCGGCTCGGTCGAGTTCTATGAGTCCTGCGAGGTACGGGAATCCTTGCTCTTGGCATTCACTGCAGATTGAGCGCAGAAGAGTCGCTGCCTCTTCTAGATGGCCTCTACCAGCCGTAATACGCGCCACAAGCCAGTCTCGAAGCAGTAGAAGCTTCGGATTTCCATAGTCGCAGTAGTCTCGACGCAATGAATGAACCAAACGCATTGCGGCGTCGAAGCGACCTTGCTTAAAGGCGCAGAATGCAAGATTGTGTGCAGCGATCAACCGAAGGCTCGGGCTTCCTTGGTGATCAAGCTTGAGAAGGCCCGCGGCAAGCGACTCAGTCGCTGAGCCGTGATCTCCCAGGTCCACCATGACCAGACCAGCCTGAACCTCGAGCCGAGCGAGAAATTTCTCGTTCGCGACACCTTCGACTGCCTTCATCGCTTTCTCAACCAGCGATATCGCGGATCCAAAGTCGCGGGTTTCGCGAACCCATGACGCCTCGAGCGAGTAAATCCGCGCCAGGTCCAGCGGATCCGCCACGTCCTCGAGCAAATCCCGGGCGATGAAGAAGCAGCGTCCGGCGGCTCGCAGGTCGCCGGCGATGCGGTGCGCGTTGCCGAGCGTCGCCCAGGCGAGCGGTAGGAGCTCCGGGCCCGAGGGTGGCGGGCTGGCTTCGGCGGCGGCGATGGCGACTCGGCCCCACAGCAGGGGCTCGTCGCCCTGGCGGCAAAAGCTCATCGCGAGCTGGACGAAGGAACGCCGTTGGCAGCCGGCCTGCGTGCGGGCGGCATCCACTCTCGCCTCGCCCTCGAGGCCGGCGAGGCGCGCCGCCTGCTCGTGGGCGGCGAGCTCTTCGCTGTCCAGTCGATTGAAAACCTGCTCGCTCAACGCTCTTCCCTCTCCACCACCGGGCTCTTCACGGCCTCGGCCTTGACCAGGCGCCGTAGGGCGGTGCGTTCCGTCAGTCGATCGATGACTGCATCAACTAAGAAGTCTAGCGGATGCTCCGTCGTCGCTGCCGGCTCGCCCTCCGCGGGCTGCTCGAAGACCCCGTTGCCGAGGAGTCGACGCAGCGCCTCGTGGGTCGACTCCAACCGACCCGGCTCTCCCATGCGCACGCTCAGGTCGAGCAGATCGGCGCCCATGGCGTCGAGCAGGCGCAGCAGGGTTGGCCATTGTGGGGCCCGTTTGCCCAACTCGTACGCACTGACGTTCGACTGTGTCACCGCGGCCTTGAGGCCGAGCTCGCCCTGCTGCAGTCCCGCCTGCTCGCGCAGCGAGCGCAGGGCAATGCCGAGGGGGTCCGCCGTGTGTCTCATATCTGGAAACATCCTACACGATCTCTCAGAAAGTGCGCAAGAGAGGTTGATAGCAGTGGAGAAGGTCGAAAGAAGCGATCGTCAGCGACTTCAGATCGGATCTATAGATCTATTTTGACTTCAAAAGACTTGACGAAAGACTTCTTTTAATATACAGTATGTCCGTAATCGCGAAGGCGGGCATGTTCCTCAGATGCGCTGTGCGGGGTTCTGCCCGTCCCGAACTTCACTCGACTGGGAGGTTGCCATGAGCTCTTCTCCAACCACCGTTTCGCAGCCGGACGAGCTGGATCCAGTGGCCTACTACCAACTCCTGTGGGAAAGCGGTTTGTCGGCGTTCCCGGTGCCGGGAGATTTGCCGGGTCATCTCAAGCCCGAGCGCATTCAGAGCACCTTGACTCGCGGGCGGGAGGCGCTCCTCGGCACTGGCGACACGGCGGCTCCGGAGCTGTCCGTCGCGCTGCCTCGTCTCAGCAGCGTGAAGCTCTACGACCGCCGAAGCGACTACGAGGGCTGGCGGCTGTCCCAGGACAACCGCTGTCTGGTGCGTCCCTTCGTGCTCCAGAGCTCTGCCGCGGCGCTGAGCTTCGCGGCCTTCGTCAGCGGGATCATTCAAGCGGCCGGTGCCTTGCCGGCCCTGGCGGTGGTGCTCAACACCGCCTGGGTGATCCTCACCACGCCGGCCTCCGGTGCCATCACCGAGGTCGACCTCGTCCTCGCTCGTCGCCTTTCGGAGCAGTGCCCGGATCACCCGAAGCAGGCCAACGCTTCATGAATCGGGACGACGAGGCGCGGCGAGCATCGGTCCTCCGCGAAGCCGCGTTGACCTCGCTGGAGAAGGACGAGGAGCGATCCGAGCGCTGGCTCAGTCAGCGACTCCAGCAGGTTGTCGTCGATGGGCGGCCGGTGCCCAAGGGAGTGGTGCCCGAGGGTGCCGACCGCTCGACGACCTCGACCATCGCGGCCGTCGCCCGAGACTTGCGCCGTCTGGAGGCGACGCTGCGCCAGCTCCGGCCGGCCGATGCCTGCGACATCACCCGGGCGACCTACGCCCTCCAGGCGGCCGACTCCCTCGACCGCTTGGCCACCTGCCTCGAGACCCTCGCCGACCTCGAATTCAGCTCCGGAAAGGCAGAAAAGGACGTCCGGAAGACGTCCGTCCGGACATCTTCCGGACATCTTTTTCGGGCCCGATCGCCGAAAACGCCTGTAAAACGGCGAAGTCCCCCATGGCACGTGGCTTGCTGTAGCGCTTTGGCAAGGAACTGAATCCAGTTTTACGTTGTCCTGGAAGGACGAGGGCATTTCTTGGGAGGTTGGACGTGATGCATCGAGCGTTGATGTTGGCGGTGTTGGGATTTTTGTCGGTAGGCGGATCGCTAGCAGGTTTGGAGGTTGATGTAAGCGACCGGACGGTTTCGATTTCAGGTGTGTCTCCTGGTGGCGAGGTGGCACTGCTGGGGGTGGGCCGGTCTCGGCAGGGTTACCGTCCTCGACTCGAGAGCTGGTCATTGACGCTGCGGGACGATGACCAGGACGGCGAAGTCTCGCTGGATAGCGTGGAGGACCTTCCGGAACTTTCGGTCTGGGCTTCGGCGGATCTCTCGTCGGGTGCGTGGGTGATTCGAGAGTTGCCGGATCTGGACCCCTTGACGGTTCCGTTGTCGGCGTTTGCCGGCGATGGCTCGGAGCTGGTGCTCGCTCGCCGCACGCTGGAGGTGATGTGGATTCGCCCCGGGGACAAGGCGCGGGTTTCGGTGGGGACGGTCGGTGACGGCGGGTCGGCGGACGGCGATGGCAAGGCCAACGCTCGGGTCCAGATCGAGCCCTCGCGCCTGCATCGTCTCCTCGGTGCGCAGGAGCGCGGCCTCGGATTCGCAGGCGGTGACGTCGTGTTCGTGGTCGACTCGGAGTCGCTCGCGATCACGGCGACGACCGTGCCTCAGACGGTGGCGGCGGGAGGTGAGCGATGAAGCTTCGGTGGCTGGTTCTCCTCGCCGTATTGTGGGTCCCGCTGCTGGCCTTTGCCCAGCAGGATCCGATCGAGGCTCGAGGCTTTTCGGCGGAGAAGGTCTACGACTACTCCGGCATCGACTCCGTGGCGTTGTTCAACGGCAACTTGATTCTGGCCTTGCCGATCGGCTCAGAAACGCCGGTGGCGGGCGGCTTCTCCTATGGCCTGACGCTGTCCTACAACGCCAAGGTGTGGGATCTGGAGACCCGCCGAATCGGCGACTTTGAATTGACAGAGGTCTATCCGAATCGGCAAAGCAATGCCGGTCTGGGCTGGACCCTGTCGCTCGGTGGGGCCTTGCTGTCGCCCAACTACACCTATGCCCCGGGCCCCTGGCGCTTTGTCGGAGCGGACGGCTCGGAGAGCGCTTTCTACCAGTCGCTTCACGTCGGGGAGACTATCGGCACCGGTTTTCTCTACAGCCGCGACAACTCCTACCTTCGGCTGAGTGCCCAAGGGGTGACCCGTCGGGTCGAGTTTCCCGATGGCACGATCCGAACTTTCGAGCACGAGGCCAACGGCCGCTGGCGGCTGACGCGGATGGAAGATCGCCAAGGCAACTGGGTGAAGGTCGACCTGGCAGGCTCAGACTGGGAGCTGGAAGATCGGCTGGGCCGGGAGCATACGGTCGACTTCGAGCGTTCGCCGATGACCCAGCAATGGCGGGTGAAGTCGGTCAACTTGCAGGCCTTTGGTGGCTCTCGGGCGATTTACAACTTCCATTATCAGGAGACGGCCATCGAGCGCCATTGCGAGGACGATCAGATTCCCTATCCCGACGGTCACAGCGACCCGACGGGGCCGAACGCGATGGTCGACCTGTTGACCCGCATCGATCTCCCGGACGGCTCCTCCTGGGAGATGCCGAGTTATTACAGCTCCTGCAATCAGCTCGGGACGACCATCGCTTCTTTGCCGGGGGCGATCCGGCAGTTGCGGGCCCCGACTCGTGGTCTGATCGAGTGGACCTATCAGAACTTCACCTTGCTCTCGAGAGCCCCACACGTGCCGGAAAGTCTGGCCGACCAAGAAACCTTGGCGGTCGAGACCAAGCGGGTTCTCGACAGCAACGGACAGTGTTTCGATTTCGACCTCGGCACTCAGGATTGCACCTGGACCTATCGCCAGAGCCGCAACCAGCTCAACGGCGACTTCGGGCGTCAGATCACGGTGACCTCGCCGGCCGGAGACGACACGGTGCACCACTTCACCGAGAAGCCTATGTTTCCGAATGATCCGACTGCCTGGGAGTATGGCCTGCCCTACCGGCGAGGTAGGTCTCACGGTGGCCGGTTCCTGTCGCAAGAGATCTGGGATGGCCGGGCCGGTAGCGGCACTCTGCGGCGCTCGATTTACGTGAACTACGGCCGCGACAAGCTCAAACCCTTCGGCAACGTGCGCTACACCAGCGATTGGTACGACTCCAACCGCCGTCTCGAAAGGCAACGCACGGTCTACGAGGCCGATGGCAATCGCACCACCGACGTCGCGTCCTCCGATTTCGATGGCCTCGGCCACTACCGGGTGGTGACCACCGGTGGTTCGTCCTCCCTGGGGCCGGCCCGTACGGTGACCTCGGCCTACAACCCGAGCCGCGGCACTTACAGCTACGACGCCTTCAGCAACAACCCCCTACCAGGCCACAGCTATAGCCCTTGGCCGACCACTTCCCCTTGGGTTTTGGGTACCTTCACGGACACCTCGGTGAGGCAGGGTGCTTCCGAGGTCAAGGCCGAATACTGCTTCGATGCCGGCACGGGCTTCTTGCGTCGCTCTCGCCAACTCGCAGGAACGACTCGTGGCACTGACGATGTGGTGGTGGTGCGCAACAAAGACAGTTTCGGCAAGGTGACGGCGGAGCGCTTCTACGGCGGCGATCTGCAATCGGTGGGAGTCTTCAATCCGGTGTGTGGCCTCGGCGTGCCGGCCGCAGCGGTCTACTGGATCAAGCATCAATATCAACACGGGCAGCGCTCACGCAGCGAGTATCGGAAGGGCAATGGCAGTGCGCTGACAGGGGCGGAGCACTTCTTCACGCTGGATCAGGGAATCGATGCCTCCACCGGATTGGTGCGGCATTCCAAGGATCCGGCAGGCGTCCGAACCGACTACTCCTATGACGCTCTCGGTCGGCTGACGGCGATTCAGCCGACGGCGGGTCAGGGAGCCTGGATCGAGATCGACTATCTGCGATCCCTGCCGAGCCGGGCTGGCCAGGTGAAGGTGATCCATCGGCCCAATGGGCAGACGAGCGGTGCCACCCTGGCCCAGCGCCATACCTTTTTCGATCCCTGGGGACGCGTCTGGCAGGACCGCGAGCTTCTGCCCGATGGTGTTTGGAGCGAGGTCGAGACGGCCTACTACCCGAACGGTTGGAAGCGGTCCCAGTCCTCCCGCCGAACCAGTGACCACGGATCGTCCTATCCTCGAACCGTGTACTCCGGCTATGACCCCTTCGGCAGGCCGCGGACCCTCACCTTGCCGGACGGCAATCCGATTCGGTTCACCTATCAGGGCATCCGAACCTTGGCCCGTACGGTCGAGGTAGCCACCGGGACGAATGGCGCCGAGACGCCTTCGACCACCACCGAGACCTACGACCGGTATGGGCGTTTGACGGCGGTGGAAGAGCCCTCCGGGAACGCTGGGGCGGAGGTCACGACGAGCTACTTCTACGATGCCGCCGATCGCCTGATCGAAGCGCGGACGCCCCGCACCGGTGGTCACCAGGTGCGCCGCTTTCAGTATGACGGTCGAGGATTTCTCCTTTCGGAAACCCATCCCGAGCTGGGCTTTTCCGGCAACGGCACGCTTTTCTACCGGGAGTACGATGCGCGCGGCCATGCCCACCGGCAGTGGGTGGGGGCGGCGGCCGGTGCCTTCGATCTCGAGTTCGACTTCGACCGCGCCGAGCGTCTGCTGTCGATTCGAGAGAGCGCCGGACTACGGCGATTCCTCAAGACATTCACCTATGGAATCGGCACCAACTCGCTAGACCGTTCGAAGGGCAAGACCAAGACGGCCACCCGTCACAACTGGTTCGTGCCTCCCTGGAACCCGAATGGTCCCGAGATCGACGTCTCGGTGACCGAGACCTACGCCTATGGTGGGCTCGGCGGGCGGGTCAGCTCTCGGCGCACGGCCCTGTCTTCGCTGCAGTCCTTCACTCAAGGGTGGACCTGGGACGATCTCGGCAACTTGCGTCAGGTGACCTTTCCCCGCTGCACCTTTTTCCCCTGCGCCGGCTCCGACTCCGTGCGTGCCGCCACCTCCACCTACGTCCAGGGGAGCCTGACCGCTGTCGGCGGCTACCCGGGCGTGCAGGCGACGGTTTCGTATCATGACAACGGCATGCTTCAGGAAGTGGCCCATAGCGGCGGCATCACCTATTTTCAGGCCCGCGATCCCTGGGGGATGCGGCGACCGCGGTCGGTGGGCGTACGTTTCAACGGTCTGGCCGATCCCGGGCTTGCGCTCGCACCTGGAGCTTCCGCCGATGGGCTGAGTTATCAGTATGACGGTGCCGGCAATGTCAAGGCCCTCGGTGACGAGCGCTATCGCTACGACTCGGTCAGTCGTTTGGTGGAAGGGGTGCTCGGGGGAGGCGATCGGCAGACTTACGGTTACGACCGTTTCGGCAATCTCGGATCGATCACCACCACCTCGGGCGGCTCGACCTCGACTCGGACCCCGGTGGCCAGTGAGGTCACCAATCGCTTGACCGGGGCCGGCTACGACGCGGCGGGCAATCAGCTCAACTGGGGTGTCGGCACTCAGGGCTTCGCTTACGAGTGGGACTCTCTCTCCAAGATGAAGCGCGCTCGCCGCAACAACGGCACTCAGGACGATCTCTACCTGTACACCGCCGATGACGAGCGCATCTGTACCTTCCGCAATGCCGTTCAGCCGATCGAGGAAACCTGGACCGTGCGCGACCTCGATGGGCAGGTACTCCGCACATGGACCAACGTCGGCGGCTCCAGCGGGGCCTGGACCCACCACGAGGACTACATTTACCGTGAAGGCAGTCTGCTGGCCTCGTGGCGGCCGCAGGAGGGAGTCCGCCTCCAGCTTCTCGACCACCTCGGAACGCCACGGCTCTCGGTCAATGCCAATGGACAGATTCCGCGTCTCTCGGTCTTCTTTCCCTTCGGAGAAGAGCTCGGCACCGTCCACCTCGAGGAGAGGCTCAAATTCACCGGCCACGAACGCGATCATCACGGAACACCTGGCCAAGATGACGACCTTGACTACATGCACGCCAGGTACTGCTCACCCCTCAACGGCAGGTTTCTCAGTGTCGACCCCGTGGGAGGGAGCCTCAAGAACCCCCAGTCCCTGAATCGCTACACCTACGCTCTCAATAACCCCCTCAAGTGGGTTGATCCCGATGGCCTGCTGCCGGCTTCGAAGCAGGGGCGAAATGCCTTCCAGCGTGCAGTCGATGAGATTGCCTTGTTCTTTCAGGCAGCCCTTGGCGAGTACCTCGAGGGCGACGAAAATCCGGAGGACGAAGCGGATCAACCGGATCCCGGCTCCATGGCAGCAGAGCTCGAGGCCGAGGGCATCGACTCCAGCGCCTTACCGTCCGAGAGGCTGCAGCTCTTTAGAGATGCTGCCGTGGAGGCTCCCTCGGCGGTGGCTGCTGGCGCGCTCGTTACAGGGTTTACTTTGGCGGAGCAGGCAACGATCTCCAGGGCTACCGCGATCGTAAGGCCGGCAGGGCGGCTCATTGGGGTGGCCGGATCCAGTAAGAAGATTAGATTTTTGCCGGGTGGTGAGAAGGCTGCACAGAAGTTGTTCGGGCGACTGTCGAGAGGTGGCTCTGTCGTCTCTCGGGGGCCAGGGCGAGTTACGGTGAAGCTGGCTCCGGGCGCAACTGTCAGCTATCGAGCTAAGTCCAGGTCTGCATCAGGTCATTCCACAATCAACTTGGACCTTCCAGGCTTGAAAGTCAGAAAGATAAAGTTCCTGGAAAATTAGGAGTAGCACGGTGCGACTTACAGTAGAGCAGTCTGAAGTTCTTGAGTCCGAGTGGATGATTTTTCTGGAAGAGGCCAGAGAGATGCAGTTCTACGTTCTGGTAGAGGATATTAGGGATCTTCTGGGTCGCCGCGAGTCGAAAGCATCGATACAGGAGGCGACTCTGAGAGTTTTACGAGAGCTCTTGGCATCCAAGAAGATGCAGGTCGGAAATCTCTATGAGAGTGGTTTTCGGGTCTGGCCTGGAGACTTCAATATTCACGTGGAACGAATTCGGTTCGCGTGGAGACTTCTTGAAGATTGGCCATCGATCGATGATGTCTGCTGCTTCTTTCCCGCCGGTGACGACATTCCGATGGAGACCGAGAGTGACCTACTGCCGGCTAGCTATTCTCGGGACGGAGACGCTGGTCGTCTTCCGCCATGAGTCCTCTATGGGTGCCGTGCCGATATTGAGGTGATAGGCCACACCTAATGTTCGCGGCTGTCCTCTTTGTGATTGCATCGGCTTATTTTTGCGTAGCTATGTTGGGTTGATCGCTCTGGATCGCTACTCCAACCCCTCCGCCAATAGCCGATGCTACTCTCAAAGAGTCAAAAGAAGCGAATTTTTGTGGCAGTTACAAGTGAAGTCGACGAGGAACGCGAATTCGGCTTTTGGGATCTGGTCGAATCGGTGCGTCAAGAGCTGGGGTATTCTGAGTCTCAGGAAGATATTAGGGGAGCCGTTCTCGATCTGCTGGGTTCTCTTTTGGAGGAGAATGCGGTGGTGATTGGAGAGATGTATGTCGAAGGATTTCGCCTTTGGACCGGTCCACTCGATCGACAGGTTGAAAGGGTCGATTTCACTTGGAGACGTCTTCGAGATTGGCCAACCCTCTACCAAGTTTGCTGGCTTCTCCATCCTGATGATGATCTTCCGTTCGAGGCGGGAACTGAGACCGTTTTCCAGTGGGACGACTAGTCGAACCGCTCTTGAGTTTCGCTCTTCTCCAGGACTATTGGAAGGAAAAGCTCTTGCGGGGCTCTTATGGTGGCGGTTCCTGAAGGCTGTCAAGGATTGGACCGGTGGTCAGGGAGGCCGCCAATCGCTGGACCGGGGCCGGCTGCGACGCCGCTGGCAATCAGCTCCACTTCGGCTCCGGCACCACCGGCTACACCTACACCTGGGACGCCTTGTCGAAGCTGAGGTCCAAGGAGAGCGGCGACGGCGCCATCGAGGACTACTACCTCTACACCGCCGACGACGAGCGCATCAACACCCTCCACTGGGCCGAAAGCCCGATCGAAGAGACCTGGACCCTGCGCGACCTCGGCGGCTAGGTGCTGCGCACATGGGGTACCGTCGGAGGCTCCGCCGGCACCTGGAACCACCGGGAAGACCACATCCATCGGGACGGTCAGCTGCTGGCTTCCTGGAGGCCGGCCGAGGGATGGAGGTTCTTCCACCTCGACCATCTCGGCACCCCGAGGCTCATCACCAAGGCCGACGGGCGCAGTGCGGGGCTTCATACCTACTTCCCGTTTGGGGAAGAGTCCGTGCCCAACGGGTCGAGCGAGCGGATGAGGCTCACCGGCCACGAGCGGGACATGTATGGTGGCGCGGGCCAGGGCGACGCTCGACTAACGGACCGATTTTCGTGCCGGAGAGCCATTCTGGTTCTCACTGTTCTGCTAGGTTTCGGTGGCGTTTGGGCGGCACATGGAGCCAGGATGGTTGGCTGTTTCAACTGCGTTCCAGACAACTCAAACTGCTCCGGTTGGTTCGGCCCCTGTGACACCAAGTGCCAGTCCGCTTCGAATTACGGAACGGGCGACGGGATCTACTGCGAGAACATTCGTGACATGCATGGCGTCCTCTGTGTAACCAGCGGCGGTGCCTGCCTCCTCGTCGAGGTCGAAGAGACGGAGGAGCCAGACTGCAACGGGTATTGCCCAGGATGACGAGATCGCTCGCTGTCGGCCTGGCTGCCCCGTTTCTGCTCCTGGGGCTGGCGGTGCCGTCCATGGAAGCCTCGGACGTTCACGTCTCTCTGTCAGGTGAGCGTGTTGAGGGTGAGGCCGAGGCCCTCGGATTGGTGCAGCTTCGGCTTCTTGGCGAGGAACCTGAGACTCGCGAGGTCGCGTTCGATGACTTGGGGTTGGCCTCCTTGGTGCTTCCGGCGGAAACCTCATGGGAGGCCTGTCTCGAAGTCGCAGGCAGTCCTTCGAGGCCTCGGGAGACACGCAGCTCCACTTTCTCACTCGGCCGGCGGGGCGACTCTCGGGCACGCTGAAACTGCTCGACGGCAAGGGCAAACTACCGAGCAGTCTCGAAATCCGCTTCTCCTCGCCGGAGCCCCTGCGATCGGGTGCGGTTCCTACCTCTCGAGCGCGCTGCCCCGTGGAGGAGGATAAGTGGTCCTGTGACGTGCCCGCGGGATTGCTAGATGCCGAGTTTCGGGTTGCGGGCTACGTCCCGATGTATGAGTTCGGGGTCGAGGTCAAGCCAGCCTCGGTGGTGCATTTTGCCCCCTTCGACTTGAAAGAAGGGGGATCTCTGGTTGGTCGAGCCGAGTCGATTGACGGCGAACTTCTAACCTCGGAAGGTTCCGCTAGGCTCTTCCCCTTCGTTCCTCGTGGAGCCGATACTGGGTTGGCGCAACGGCTGGCGAAGCCGGTGCTCGAGGTGCCCTTGCAGGGGGATGGATTCTTCCAGCTTGCAGGACTCGCTTCCGGAGCCTACGTTCTGGAGGTTGCTCATCCAGGATTCGTGGAGGCGAGAGAGTTTCCGCTGGAAGTTTGGGACTCGGCCGAAGTACGTCTGAAGGCGCCCATCACTCTCTACCGCCCTCTCGAAATCGAGGTCCTGGTCGAACCCCCGGAGGACTGGCGCGGCAAGCCGTGGCAGGTTTCTGTCTCTCGCATGTCGGACCTCTCTGGCTCAGCCGACGGAGACTCCGCGTTTCGTGGAGCCTTGGCTCAAGGGCGCACGGTGCTCGAGAACCAAGCGCCAGGAACATTCCTCGTCAAGGTGCAGGACTCCCTGGGGAACCAGATGTTTGGGCGACCCGATGTCATGGTGACCGCTGCCGACCCTCGTATCGCGGTCACTCTCGATCTCGTGATAGTCCGCGGGGAGTTGCTCTATGGCGAAGAGCCCGTGGAAGGCACGATCTGGTTTGGTGGTCGGTCCGGGATCTCTCGCGCCCACACGCCGACAGACCGAGACGGGGCTTTCATCGGGGTACTTCCAGAGGATGGATGGTGGGATATCGAGGTCGACGTTCCGGAGTTGGAGTTGGAGGGGCTGCGCGACCGGGTCGAGGTTCGCGCAGATTCGAAGGGCGAGGCGGATCTCGACATTGTGCTTCCGGAGACGGAGGTCTTCGGTCGGGTGGTCGATGAACAAGGACGCCCTGTGGCGGAAGCGCAGGTGTTCTTGCGGGGTTCGGACGCGAGGGCCTCAGGGCGCTCCGAGGAGGATGGTGAGTTCCGGCTCCGGGCGTTTCGCGAGGGGGCGGTTTCGGTGGCCGCCCGGAAGGGCGCTGGCGATGACGAGAGGTCGAGTGACAGCGTGATGGCCTCGGTCGTCGAGGGGACTCCCTGGGGGCCGGCGGAGCTCGTGCTGCACAGCAAGCAGGCAATTCGTGGCCGCGTGGTTTCCGAGAAGGGTAGTCCCGTGCCGGGAGCCTCTGTTGATCTCGAAGTGGTCCAACCATTCCTCGCCGCGTCTGGAGACTCGGCCAGGACAGATCTATCCGGCTACTTCGACGCTCGCCTGCGAGCCGATGCCCAACAACTCCACGCGATCGTCAGTGCGCCCGGGCACGGCCTTCAGGCCAGGAGCGTTCCCTTTTCCGAAGACCTGACGTTCGAGGTCTCCGCAGAATGGGGACGTCTCTTCATCCGCTTCGAAGGAGAGGTTGACTCCTCCTCGAGCCGCGAGCGAGGCCAGGTCGTGATTCTCCAGGATGGCATCCCACTGTCTCAGCAGAGGCTATGGCAATGGTCTCGGGGCCATGGTGTGACGTGGCAGCTTGGTAGCAAGAGCCTCGAAATTCCCAGGATGGCACCAGGGCTTTACACCGCATGCGTCATGACCGAGGCGGACTACCTTGCTGCGGCGACGACCCGGAGGGATTGGCGCCAGGAGCAACCGACCTGCGTTAGCGATACCCTCCCCGCTGGAGGAGAGGTGGAGCTTGTTGTCCCCGAGCGAGAAACCAGTCCTTCGGAGCAGGGGTCGTAGGACACCGAGCCGGCGGTCCTCAGGTACCCCGCAGTGCTGTAGGGGCTTCCCTCACAGAGATGCCGCCTCGGCCTACTCCAACCCCTCCGCCAGCAGCCGATGGAAGTGGTGGACGCCTTGCTCCCGTTGGGGTGAGTAGCGGCCGCGCTGGTAGAGGCGGGAGCGGGTGCCGCGCTGGACGCTTTCGACGATGACTTCGTCTTCGCGCTCGACGCGGTCGAGGGCGGCGCCGGCTCCGTGGGTGAGGCGGTCGGGGTCGTGGACGTAGCTGAGGAAGCTGACTCGGGTGCGATGGGGCCCGAGGGGCCGGACGACGTTGACGGAAATCCCCCAGGGATAGACGTTGAGCATGGTGTTGGGGAAGAGCCAGAAGTAGTAAGCGGCGATGCGCTGACCGGCATCCGGCGAGCCCGAAGGCAGGTCGAAGGCGTCTTCACCGTCGGCGGCGACGCCGAGTTGGAGGTTGCACCAAGGAAAGAGCTCGGAGGTGTAGCTGCCGTAGTCGAGGACACCGGCGAGGCCGGGGTGGACGTAGGGGATGTGGAAGCCCTCGAGGTAGTTGTCGCAGTAGAGGGCCCAGTTGGCCTGCACCAGGTAGTCGCGCGAGCGGCCGGCGTCGAACTTCATCTCGGCGAGGGGAAGCCAGCCGACGCGCTCTTCGACCGGGGCGATCAGCTCTTGGAATGAATGGCCCGGATCGAGCGAGGTGAAGAGGAACTTCCCCCAGCTTTCGAGGGGCAGCTTCGGAAGGTGGTCGCAATCGCCGGGGAAGTCGACGGCGTCCTGGAACTCGGGCATGGAGAGGAAGCGGCCGTCGAGCTGGAAGCGGCGGCCGTGGTAGCGGCAGCGCAGTTGGCGGGCGACGCCTTCGCTTTCCACCACCAGGTTGGCGCGGTGGGTGCAGACGTTCGACAGGCAGTGAAGCTGGTCCTGGCGGTCGCGGGTCAGGACCAGGGGCTCGTCGAGGAGGCCTTCGGCGAGGGTGACCGGCTGGGTCTGTCCCGGCGCCCGCAGGCGATCCGAGTCGCCGAGGAAATGCCAACAGCGCGGGAAGAGCCGCTCCTTGAGCTGCTCGTGGACGGTGTGGTCCGAGTAGAAGGAGCCGGGCAGGGTCGAGGCCTGCCGAATGTCCGGATGGATCTCGAAGTGCATCCGCCTCACCTCCGGGGTCGTGGATCCTGACCTTGGAGGTGGATCTTACTCCCAAGCCTGGGTTGCTCCCCAAGTTCGCAAGGCGCGGTTTAGGGGGCTGTGGGGCCGAGAGGGTGCCGCAGGCGGACTGGCTGTCCGTCGAGGACGGGAAATCGCGTCCGGACACCGGAGATACAGCGGTTATCAGTTGGTTGACACCTGTTGAGGGCCGGCTCGCGACATCGGGCGAGAACGGACAGGTTCCTTACGGAGTCTCCTGGACTGGAGGAGCTGCCCCTTGGGCGCCTGGAGACCTCATCGTGTCGTCTAGCCACTTGAGGTACGAGGAGACCCGCGTGTAGTACTCGGTGACTCCGTAGAGACCTTCTCGCCCTTGGGTGGCGCGAGTACTCTGACCCGAACCGACTCCGACGACATAGAGGTCACCCCGATGCTCGACAAAGGCTGGTCCACCGCTATCTCCAGGTCCGCTGATTCCCTCGAGATCTGTCGCCCTGGGGCCGTCTCGGAAGACGAACTTGAGCCAGAAATCGCTGGCCTCGTCGATGCGATTGGTGGCGGCTCGCATTCGACCGTCGTTGCCCACTGGTCCCGTCCGTCCGTCGCCCTTGTCGCCATCGCCCACGACCGTGATGAGCTGACCTATCTCGTCGCGCTTTCTGTAGAGAAGTGCCGGGTGGCTTTCGGGAACCTCGGATTCGAGCCGAACCAGGGCGATGTCGTGGGGTCCGTCGTTCCAGGACGGATGGATGAAGATGGCCGCGATCTCGAAATCGCGACCTGCCACCTTGACGATGTGCCCGGGCTCGAGGAGGGTGGCGATGTGGGCTGCGGTGACGACCCATTGGGGGGCGACGAGAGTGCCCACGCCATCTGGAATCTCTCCCGGGGCCTGCATGCGAACGACCTGAGAGTAAGTTTTGGCGAGCTCGAGATACCGCGCGTCCTCTCGATCGTGGCGAATGATGATGGCCGAGACGACATCTGGAGCCGCGAGGCTCGAGACGAAAAGAGCCAAGGCAACCCGCGGAAACAGTGCTTTCATGGTTTTCTCCGTCCGTTCGAACTCAACTCAGGTCAGGTATCTCGCCAATAGGCGATGAAAAAGGGCGAACCCCTTGCTCGCGGGGCGGAGAAGTGTGACCTCGGCGGCAGAGGGTGCCCGCCTGGATGCTTTCGACGATGACTTCGTCTTCGCGTTCGACCCGATCGAGGGCGGTTCCGGCTCCGCGGTCGAGGCGAGAGGGATCGCGCACGTAGCTTAGGAACGAGACCCGGAGACGAAGAGGGCCCAGAGGCCGCACGACCTTGACGGTGGTACCCCAGGGGTATCCGTTGAGCATGGTGTTCGGGAAGAGCTAAAAGCCATAGGCGCGCGATGCGCTGTCAGGCGTGCGGGGATTCTGGTGGTAGATCGAAGTCTCTTCTCCGGCGCCGGCCGTGCCGACTTGTACGTTGCACCGGGGAAAAAGTTCGGTTCTGGAGACCTCGAAGTCGAGGGCGCCGGAGAGGTCCGGGGGGACGTAGGGGATGTGGAGACCTTCGAATGGCGGTGGAGCTGATCCTGACGAACCTCGGGTGAGCACCAGAGGCTCGTCGAGGAGGCCTTCGCCGAGGAAGACTGGGAGGGCCTGGCCGGGAGCTCGGAGGCGATCGCTGCCGCCTGGAAATGCCACGCCCGAGTGAAGAGGCGCTCGCGGAGCCGGTCCGAGACTGTGGGGTCCGAGTAGACAGCGCCGGGAAGTGTCGCGGTGCGTCGAAGGTCCTCGTCGATCTCGAAGTCCGCCAGGCGTCGAATAGCTGCCTAGAACATGCCGAGCTGCAGGCGGGCGGCTTCGGACATCATGCTGGGATTCCACACCGGATCCCAGACCACTTCGACCTCGGCGTCGGCGACGTCCTCGATCGAGAGGATCTTGTCGCGCACCTCGCCGGGCAGGCTGCCGGCAACGGGACAAGCCGGAGAGGTGAGGGTCATCTTGACGTCGACCTTGTTGCCATCGCCGATGGCGATGTCGTAGATCAGTCCGAGCTCGTAGATGTTGACCGGAATCTCGGGGTCGAAGATGGTCTTGACGGCGGCGACGACTTGTTCTTCGAGGCCTTCGCTGGCGGCTTCGGCAGCCGGCTCGGTCTCGGACGCTTGGGGCTTTTGCTCTTCGGTCATGGCACGGGTTCCTTGGTCGAGGCGAGGGCCGATTGCAGGGTGTGCCAGGCGAGGGTGGCGCATTTGACTCGCATGGGGAACTCCCGCACTCCCTCGAGGGCGACGAGCTTGCCGAGGGCATCGGGGTCGGCCGGGGCGTCGCCGATCATGAGCTGGTGAAAATCCGTGAACAGGGCCTGCACCTCGGCGAGGGCTCGGCCCTGGATGGCTTCCGTCATCAGCGAGGCGGAGGCGGTCGAGATGGCGCAGCCAATGCCTTCGAAGGCGACCTTCTCGACGACGCCGTCGGCGACTCGCAGAGAGACGTCCACCTCGTCACCGCACAGTGGGTTGTGGCCGTGGGCCTGGGCGGTGGCGTCCTCCAGCGAACCGAAGTTCCGGGGACGTCGGTTGTGGTCGAGGATGACCTCTTGGTAAAGCTCGCGCAGGTCGCTCATCGGCCGAAGATCTCGTGCACCGCCTGCAGGCCTTCGACCAGGGCGTCGACCTCATTGCGGTGGTTGTAGAGGGCGAAGGAAGCCCGCGTGGTGGCGGCGACGCCGAAGCGCGCCATCAGCGGTTGGGCGCAATGGTGTCCGGCTCGTACCGCAATACCGCGGCTCGCCAAGATGGTGCCGACGTCGTGGGCATGGACTCCATCCATAGTCCAGGAGAGTACCGCGGTCCTGGGCTCACCGCCGCCCAGGATGGTGAGCCCGGGGATTTCGGCGAGGCGCTCGCTGGCATAGTGCAGGAGGTCGTCTTCGTGCGCTCGCAGGGCGCTGGCGTCGAAGCTCTGCAGGTAGTCGATGGCGGCGCCGAGACCGACGGCACCGGCGATGTCCGGGGTTCCAGCCTCGAAGCGCGCCGGGGGAGCGGCGAAGGTGGTGCGGTCGGCCGAGACGGCGGCGATCATGCCACCGCCGGTCTGGTAGGGCGCCATCTCCTTCAGGTGCTGATGACGGCCGTAGAGAACTCCGGTGCCGGTGGGGCCGAAGAGCTTGTGGCTGGAGAAGACATAGAAGTCGCAGTCGAGGGCGGCGACGTCGACGGCGAAGTGGGGCACGGCCTGGGCGCCGTCGATCAGCACCGGGACGCCGTGCCGCTGGGCCAGGGCCACGATCTCGGCGATTGGCACGATGGTGCCGAGGGCGTTCGAGACGTGGGTCACGGCCAGCAGGCGGGGCTGCCGCTGGAGCAGGGCGGTGAGCTCGTCGAGTTGCAGGTGGCCGTCATCGGCCACCGGGGCGACTCGCAAGGTGGCGCCGGCGCGCTCGCAGGCGACCTGCCAGGGCACCCAGTTGGAGTGGTGCTCGAGCTCCGTCACCACCACCTCGTCGCCGGCGGCGAGACGAGGCGCGAGGAAGCTCTGGGCCACCAGGTTGATGGCTTCGGTGGCGCCGCGCAGGAAAACGATCTCTTCCCGTCGGTCAGCGCCGAGGAAGCGCTGCACTGTGTCGCGGGCGCCTTCGTAGGCGGCGTCGGCGCGCGCCGCCAGGTCGTAAACGCCGCGATGGATGTTGGCGTAGCTGCCGGAGTAGAAGTCCTGGATTGCCGCCAGCACCTGCCGCGATTTCTGAGCGCTCGCGGCGCTGTCCAAGAACACCGTCGGTGAGTCGCCGCCCGGGCGGGCCGGAGCTTCGAGGAACGGAAAGTCCCGACGGACCTGGTCGATGTCGAAGGTCGCGGCCTGGCCGGCGGGCGGCGTGGTCACTCCGGCGGCGCCGCTCATACGGCCTGTCGCACCACCTCGCCGCGCGGCAGGCGGGTGAACAGGAATTCCTCGAGGTCGCGCCGCACCGGCTCGACCTTGATCCGGCTGACGATGTCGCTGGCGAAGGCGTAGGTCAGCAGGCTGTTGGCCGCCTCCTCGCCGATCCCCCGCGAGCGCAGGTAGAAGACCGCCTCCTCGTCGAGCTGGCCGACCGTCGAGCCGTGAGTGCAGCGCACGTCGTCGGCGAAGATCTCGAGCTGCGGTTGGGAATTGGCGATCGCCCCCTCGGAGAGCAGCAGATTGCGGTTCGACTGCTTGGCGTCGGTCTTCTGAGCGTCTTGGTGGACGTAGATCAGGCCGTTGAAAACGGCCCGCGAACGCCCGTCGAGAATGCCCTTGTAGAGCTCGTAGCTATTGCAGTTGGGCTTGGCGTGGTCCATCCGCATGTGGTTGTCGACCAGCTGCGTGCCCTTCGCCAGATAGAGACCGTTCAGGGTGCACTCGATGCCCTCGTCGTCGAGCACGGCGTTGACGTCGTTGCGGGTGATGGCGCCGCCCGTCGACACCGAGTGGGAGAAGAAGTTGCTCGCCCGCTGCTGGTAGATCTGCAGGGTGGCGAGATGGAAGGCTTCGTGGCTCTCGTGCTGCACCTTGTAGTGGTCGATCACCGCGTGGGGCGCCGCCACCACTTCCGTGGCGGAGCACGAGAAGTAGCGTCCGGGGCCGAGGCCGGCATAGGTTTCGACCACCGTCATCTGGCTGTTCTCGCCACCCACCAGCAGGTTGCGCGGATAGGAGACGGTGGCCTCCGGGTCCGCCGTGTCGGTGGACACGTAGAGCAGGTGGACGGGCTTCTCGAGCACCGCGTGGGCGGGCAGCGAAACGAAGGCGCCGTCGCCGAAGAAGGCGGTGTTCATGGCCACGAAGGGGTGACCCTCGTGGTTGGCGTGGGCTCCGAGATGGGGCAGCACCTGCTCCGGCATCTCCGCGATGGCCTGCGCCAGGCTGCCGACGTAGGCGCCTTCCGGAAGGGCCTCGAGCTGTGACAGGCCGGGAGCCCAGAAGCCGTCGACGAAGACCAGGCGAATGGCGTCGTCGAAGACGAAGGGGGCCAGTGCGTCGGCGGCC
This sequence comes from Acidobacteriota bacterium, assembly GCA_039028635.1. Taxonomy (NCBI): domain Bacteria; kingdom Pseudomonadati; phylum Acidobacteriota; species Acidobacteriota bacterium. The sequence continues at coordinate 9,720 of JBCCHV010000005.1, read as the reverse complement.
ACGGCGGCGTGATCGCCGGCGGTGGCGGCGGTCGAGCGGCGGAAGACGCCGTCGCGGATGGGAGCGATGTCGGTGAAGCGCCAGCCCTCGGTGCGCAAGGTCGGAAAGCCGTCCTGCTCGAAGCGCTCGAGGGCGCTCTGGCGCAGCGTGAACAGGCTATCGGGTTCGCGCAGAGTCTCTCGGTAGGCTTCGAAGTCGACCCGGTAGGGAGCCACCGGCTCCTGCAGCATGGTGGTGGTCATGATGCTAGGTGCCCACCATGGCGCGCTCGCGCTCGAAGGCCGAGTAACCCCGCTCTTCCAGCTCCAGAGCGAGCTCTTTGCCACCGCTGCGCACGATCCGACCGTTCACCATCACGTGCACGATATCCGGCACGATGTAGTCGAGCAGGCGCTGATAGTGGGTGATGACGAGGAAGGCGCGGTCGTTGCCGCGCATCGCGTTGACGCCGTCGGCAACGATCCGCAAGGCGTCGATGTCGAGCCCGGAATCGGTTTCGTCGAGCACTGCCAGGGAGGGCTCGAGAACCGACATGTGGAAGATCTCGTTGCGCTTTTTCTCGCCCCCGGAGAAGCCCTCGTTGACCGGCCGGTTGAGGAGTGACTCGTCCATTTCGACGAGCTTCATCTTCTCGCGCACCAGTTTGAGGAAGTCAACGGCGTCGATCTCGTCTTCACCGCGATGCTTGCGGATGGCGTTGAGGGCTGCCTTCAGGAAGTAGGTGTTGCTGACACCAGGAATTTCCACCGGGTACTGAAAGGCCAGGAAGAGTCCTTCTCGGGCACGCTCTTCGGGGTCGAGGTCGAGGAGGTCTTGGCCATTGAACAGCACGTCACCGTCGGTGACTTCGTAGTCCTCGCGGCCAGCGAGGACCTGTGCCAGGGTGCTCTTGCCGGAGCCGTTGGGCCCCATGATGGCATGCACCTCGCCGGGCCCGAGGGTGAGGTCGATGCCCTGCAGAATCGCCTTGTCGTCGACGCCGGCGTGAAGATTCTTGATGTCGAGGATGGTCATGGTGTGCTTCTCTCCCAACTGATGAGACAAAGGACTCGCGGCGGTCAGCCGACGCTGCCCTCGAGATTGATTTCGAGCAGTTTGCGGGCTTCGACGGCGAACTCCATGGGGAGCTCCTGGAAGACGTCTTTGCAGAAGCCGTTGACGATCATCGACACGGCGTCTTCGGTGTCGATGCCGCGGGAGTTGCAGTAGAAGATCTGATCCTCGCCGATCTTCGAGGTACTGGCCTCGTGCTCCATGCGGGCTGTCGGGTTCTGGACGTCGATGTAGGGGAAGGTGTGGGCGCCGCAACGATCACCGATCAGCATCGAGTCGCACTGCGAGAAGTTGTGGGCGTTCTCGGCCCCCTTGAGGATGCGAACCGCACCGCGATAGGTGTTTTGACCCTCGCCGGCGGAAATCCCCTTGGCGACGATGGTGCTCTTGGTGTTCTTGCCGAGGTGGATCATCTTGGTGCCGGTGTCGGCCTGCTGGCGTCCCTTCGATAGGGCGACCGAGTAGAACTCACCGACGGAGTCGTCGCCCTGCAGGATGACGCTGGGGTACTTCCAGGTGACCGCCGAGCCGGTTTCGACCTGGGTCCAGGAGATCTTCGAGCCGCGACCGACGCACTTGCCGCGTTTGGTGACGAAGTTGTAGATGCCGCCCTTGCCGGTCTTGAGGTCGCCGGGGTACCAGTTCTGCACCGTCGAGTACTTGATCTGGGCGTCCCCCAGGGCGACCAGCTCGACCACCGCCGCGTGCAGCTGATTCTCGTCCCGCATCGGCGCGGTGCAGCCCTCGAGATAGCTGACGTAGGAGCCCTCGTCGGCGATGATCAGGGTGCGCTCGAACTGCCCCGTATTCATGGCGTTGATGCGGAAGTAGGTCGACAGCTCCATCGGGCAGCGGACGCCCTTGGGCACGTAGACGAAGGAGCCGTCCGAGTAGACCGCCGAGTTGAGGGTGGCGAAGTAGTTGTCGGTGTAGGGCACCACCGAGCCGAGATATCGCCGAACCAGCTCCGGATGGTCCTTGACCGCCTCCGAAAAGGAGCAGAAGACGATGCCGAGATCCTTGAGCTTGTCCTTGAAGGTGGTGGCCACGGAGACGCTGTCGAACACCGCATCGACGGCGACGCCGGCGAGCATCTCCTGCTCCTTGAGCGGGATGCCGAGCTTCTCGTAGGTGGCGAGGAGCTCCGGGTCCACCTCATCGAGGCTCTTCGGGCCGTCGCTCTTGCTCTTGGGGGCGGCGTAGTAGGAAATCGCCTGGTAGTCGACCGGCTCGTAACGCACGTTGGCCCAGGTGGGCTCTTTCAGGGTCTGCCAGTGGCGGAAGGCGCGCAGTCGCCACTTGGTGAGCCACTCGGGCTCTTCCTTTTTGGCGGAGATCCAGCGCACGGTGCCCTCATCGAGGCCCGGCGGCACCGTTTCCTGTTCGATGTCGGTGACGAAGCCGAATTCGTAGTCACGGTTGGCGTACTCTTCGAGCAGAGCCGTGGAGTCGTCGGGTGTGGTCATCTTCTTCCTTACCTTCCGTGGTCTTCAATTCCCGGCGCGGGCGATCCCGTCGGTGGGAGGCCCGTCGCCGAGGACCGTAGAACAGGTCCGTGGGCTCAGGGGGTGGCGGGTCTTTGGAACTCGCCGGGATTCAGGCTTACCAGCTTTTCGGTGGCTCCCGACGGGTCGGTGGCCAGAGGGCGAGCCATTTCCGCCAACGTGATCTGGTCGAGGGCCGAGCGGATGGCGGCGTTGATCACCTGCCAGTTGCTGCGCATCGGGCAGGTCGCCTCCTGCGAGCAGACGCCCGGACTGTCATCGATGCATTCGGTGATCGCGATCGGACCCTCGAGCGTCGCTATCACCTCCGAAATGCGGATCTCCGAGGCCGGTCGCGCCAAGCAATAGCCGCCATGGACTCCGCGATGGGAGGTCAGGACACCCTCTCGGGCCAGCAGCTTGAGAATTTTGCTGACCATGGGGAGCGGCAGCCCGGTCTCCTCGGAAAGCACCGCTGCATTGAAGCGACGGCCCGGTTCCGTGGCGAGGTGGGAGGCGAGGACGATGCCGTAGTCGGTCTGCTTGGTGATGCGAATCATCAGTATCGGGTCGGGCGCCAGAAAAAACCGCGATGGCGGTTCTTGCGGGAGGTCCGAGTTGTCATTGGGAGCGAGCCGGGCTCGCTATATCGGTGCCGCCTCGGGCCCCGCGCTTCAGGGGGCCTCGCGCTTGCCTTGGCTGCTCCTACCGAGCGCTGTGGCAACCACGATAACGTACCGAATGGGTACGAATTCCGATTTTAGGCGTCTCGCGAGAAGCTGTCAAGAAGAGGCCCGAGATCCCGCCGGTCTGCCGCCGGTCGGCAGGAAGATATCTTCGAAGACATAAACATATACGTCTTAGTATCCCTGGTTTAGCGGCGTACTTCTGCTCCCCTGAATTCCGGGAAGGGGTAGGCGCGAATGCCTTGAGAAGGGTCAAAGTACCTGCAAGAGAGAAACGATGAGTCTCTTGGTGTTTTCACTTTTTTACCGCATGTTTGAGGCCTTCAGGTGAACGTCTTGGCGTATCTCGGTAAATGTTGCAATCTTGTCCCCCTCCGGCTAGTTTGCATTCACCTTGGGGGTGTGAGGCGGACTGCGGCGGTCGCTCGGAGCGCTGCAAGGTGCCGCCGGAAAGGGGAACACTATGTTGTTTCACCGCAATCGGAAGCGCACCCTCGGGGTTGTGACGAGCGCTGTGGTATTGCTCGTTGCGACCATGGTGTTGCCAGCATGGGCTGCTACGCCGGCAGAGGCGGAGCAAGTCCGTGCCGAGGCCCGATCGTCCGGGTGGTTGGGATGGTGGGAGTGGCTGACGGCTCTGTTCGATGAGCCGACCGCCATGACCGCGGCAGATTCCGATCCTCGTGAGGATGATCCGGACGAAGATGGAGGAGATGGTCAGAACGACCCCAGCGGTTCCGGGGGCGGTCTCGATCCGGCTCCGACCCTCGATCCGGGTGGAGGGCGTCGCTGGTAGCAAGGCCCGCGGTTGATTACGACGGGATGGTGCTCGACGCGGGATTTTTCGTGCTGGGGCTGTGTATGTGGGGTTCTCTTGTTGGGTGATTCGATTGTCGCGAGCGGAGCGGCTGGCCAGGTGGAGGCCGTCTCCGAAAAGCAAGCTTGCGAGGGGAGGGTTTTAGTGAGTCAGCACCCCGATCCATCCGATATCGTCGCTTTTGTGAGATCTGTAGGCGAGGGTTGGCGCGAGCGCGTGCTCGCGCACCTCCCCGACTGCCCGGGCTGCTGCGAGGTGGCGGCCCAGGCCCTCAAGGAGCTGCAGGCCGCCGAAGACGGCCTCAAGATCCTGCGCTTCGGTCTGCCGAAGGCCAAGCGCCGTCCGCCCGAGGAGCCGGTCGCTCGGGACCGCACTTGGTGGACGCCGCCGCGGGCCACCGGTCGTGAGCTGGCGGAAGGTGAAGAGCTCCTCGAGGAACTGCTCGGCGCGGCCGAGCTCAAGCGCACCTTCCTGGTGCGCAACGACGAGCGCTTCCACTCGCCGGCCCTCGCCGAGCTGATTCTCGAAGAGGCTCGCGAGACCAGCTTCGAGGACGCTTTCGTCGGCAGTCGCTTGGTGGCCCTCGGTCTGCTCGTCCTGGATCACCTCGATCCGCACTATTTCGGTCAGCGGTCGCTCGACGATCTGCGCGGCCGCGGCCACGCCTACCGCGGCAATATTCTGCGCCTGTGTCGCGACTATGATGCCGCTGAGGAGGCTTTCGCCCGCTCGGCAGAGCTCCTGGTGGGCAGTCGCAACGAGCTCGAAGACACGGCTCGCCTTCACTTCCTGGCCCTGCTGCGCAAGTCTCAAGGTCGTTTCGACGAGGCGGCAAGGGACCTTCACGAGGTCTGCCAGCGCTACGAGTCCCTCGGCGAAGACTGCCGGGCGGCGCGCGCCTACTCGGCCCTCGGGGACATTCTTTTTCGTCAGGGCCGACCTGAAGAGGCGGTCCAGCCGCTCGCCGAAGCGCTGGTGCGAATCGATCCCGAGGAGGATCCCCGGACGCTTCTCTATGTGCGCCACAACCTGGTCGTCTGTCTGGCCGAGCTGGGGCGCTACCGCGAGGCGGAGGAGCTCTTCGAGCGCTGCCAGAACGACTACGCTCGTTTCCCCGACGCCACCACCATGGTGCATGCGGACTGGGTGAAGGGCATGCTGGCGGCGGGCCTCGGGCGGGAAGACGAGGCGGAGGAGCTGTTCCAGTCGGTGCGCGACCGGTTTCTCGAGCGCGATCTGCCCTACGATGCGGCGATCGCCTCCCTCGATCTGGCCATGCTCTACAGCCGCCAGGGCCGCACCGCCGAGCTCAAGACCTTGGCCCGCACCATGACGACGGTGATCGCGGCCTACGGCAACGTGCGCGAGACCACCACCGCCTTGATGTTCTTCACCACCGCCGTCGAGCAGGAGAAGGCCTCGGTGCAGGTGATCGAGCGGGTGGCGCGCTTTCTGCGCCAGGCCCACGTCGACCCCAACCTGCGCTTCCGCGATTCGTCGACCTAGCAGGCTGCTGAAAGAGTCCGCTCCGCGGATTTTCCAGCGCTGCTAGCTGATTGTTTCAGGGGCGCCGAGCCTTTCCGGGCTCGGTCGCAGGTTGCCGATGAGTTGTTCAGCAACCCGCTAGGCCAACCGGCGCTCGAGCCAGGCGAGGCTGGCGCCGCCGAGGCAGAACACCACCAGATAGTGAAGGCCGCGGTAGAGGAGCGCCGCGGCGGCGGCGTCGTTGGCGTCGACGCCGAGGGCGACGTAGGTGCCGATGATCGCCGCTTCGGTGGTTCCGACCCCACCCGGAGTCCCGAGCAGGGCGCCGGCGGCGGTTCCCAGGGCAACCGCCGCGAACGCCGTGAAATAGGACGGTGCCGGACCGACGGCGACGAAGAACAGCCACTGCGCGGCGGCGTTGGTGGCGGCGTAGAGCAGGCCGAGCAGCAGCGCCGCTACGACCAGACGTCGCTGGTCGGCCAACGCCCGGACGGTGGTGACGGTCTCTCGCCCCTTGTCGATCCAGCGCCGCCAGCGATCCTGGCGCCGAGACGTCCAGTCCGCCAGGCGGTCGCCGAGACGGGGGGCGGCGAGGCCCAGGCCGAGGGCCATCAGGAGGGCGAGGAGGGCCAACCCGAAGGCCAGCTTCGGGCGGCCGGTGCCGTAGACGGTGCCGATGACGGCGAGGGTGGTCAGCGAGATGACCGCGCCCTGGTGGGCGAGCTGATCGAAAAGCACCGTGCCGTAGGCGCGAGCCGTCGAGAGGTCCGCTCGCTGGCCGAGATAGCGCGCTCGCAGTAGCCCGCCGAGAAGCTTGGCGGCAGGGGTCAGGTGGTTGACCGCGGCGGCTCCGAGGATCATCGGGAAGAGCGGTGCGAAGGGAGCGTCGACGCCGGCGGCCCGTACGCCGAGGTGCCAGCGCCAAGTCCAGATCAGGAACCGAGCAATCAGAAAGAGGGTGGCGGCGGCGACCGGCAGGCCCCGGGCGCCGGCGAGGCGTTGCCGCAGCTCGGACCAGTCGAGCTCGGCGGCAACGCTGACGGCCAGCACGACGGCGAGCACGATGGCGGCCCAGCGGACGATGCGCCGCAGCCGGCGGCGAACCTTGGGATGCTCGAGGGGGGATGCCATGGCAGGGGGTCGAGGATAGCCCAGGGGGCGGCGGACGTCTGTATAATGAAACCCTTTCGCAGGACGTCAATTAGTGGGCCAACGTAGGCGAGGTGATTCGGAAAGACCACGATTTGATCTCAGATCTGACACCTTCTGCACGACAGCATCCGTGGCTGCAGAGCCTGGTAGAAGGGAGTCCGGCGCCTTGCTTCGTCGGTCGAGATCGTCTCTTGTTGGTCAACGGTGCCCTGTGTGAGGCCGTCGGTCGGCGGCCATCCGACCTCTTGGGTCAGCCCGTCGAGTCCCTCTTCGCCGCCGCCAGCCGGGATCCGGTGCGGGTCTGGCTCGATGCTCCGGACTCGACCCGCGTTCCCATCGAGCTGAATCTCGCCTCACAACCGGAACGCCTCGTCGAGCTCACCGCCTCGATCTTCGAGACCGGTGAGGGTGGTCTTCTGGTCGGGCTATTGTCGGATGTCGATCACCGCGAGCGCCTGGCGGGCAGCGAGGGGTGGTTCAGGACCCTCGCCGAAACCACCGTGGCGGCGATCATCGTCTACGACATGGAGCGCATCCTGTACGCCAACCGGGCGGCCGAGGCGCTCACCGGCTACGGTTCCGAGGAGCTGCTCGAGATGTCGGCGACGGATCTGGCGGAGGACGACTTCGCCGCCCTGGCGCGCGAAAGGCTGGCGCCCCGGGTGCGCGGCGAGCTGCCGCCGAGTCATCTCGAGTTCAAGCTCAAGACCAAACAGGGCCGCGCCGTCTGGGTGGACCTGACGGTTTCGGGAGTGCGTTTCCGCGGCGCCGGAGCGGCCCTCGCCTCGGCCATCGACATCACCGAGCGCAAGGAGGTCGAGGAGCGCATCCAGGAGAGTCGGCAGCGGCTCGATTTCGCTCAGCGGGCGGCACGCTACATCGCCTGGGAGTGGCGGACCCGCGGTGGCGAGCTGCTGGTCGAGGGCGACGTCGAGCGCATCTTCGGCTTCTCTCGGCAGCAGATCGGTCGCACCATGCGTCAGTTCCTGCGCCGGGTCCATCGCCAGGACCGGCGACTGCTGTTGCGCCAAGTCGGTCTCTGCTTGCGCCACGGCGTCGACCTCGAGGTCGAGCTGCGCTTCGGCGAGCCCGAGATCTGGCTCGACATTCGGGCGCGGGTGGTGCTCGACAGCTTCGATCGCGTCGAGCGCTTCATGGGGTTCGCCCGCAACATCACCCAGTCGAAGCTCTACCAAGAAGCGCTCTTCTATGAGAAGGAACGGGCTCAGGTGACCCTGGCGTCGATCGGCGATGGAGTGATCCGGACGGATGCCCGCGGCCGGGTGGATTTCCTCAATCCGGTGGCTTGCCGGCTGACCGGCTGGAGCCTCGGGGAAGCCGTCGGGCGCTCCCTCGAGGAAGTCTTCCCGCTCGTCGACGAGAGCACCGGCAAGGCGTTGCCCAGCCCGGTGGGGGCCTGTCTGCGGACCGATCAACAGCTCGAGCTGCCGGGTTTTTCGCTGCTGCTCGATCGCCAGGGGGTGGAGACCTCACTCCAGGGGTCGGTGTCGCCGGTGCGCGATCGCGACCGCCGGGCGCGCGGCGCCGTGGTGGTTTTTCGCGATGTCAGCGAGCTGCGCGGCATCAAGCGCCGCATGTCCTACCTGGCGAGTCACGATGGCCTGACCGGGCTGATCCATCGCGGCGAGTTCGAGGCTCACCTCGAGCGCGCCCTGGCGAGCGCGCGACTGGGCAGCGAGCATGCTCTGTGTCATCTCGACGTCGACGCCTTCAAGGTGGTCAACGACACCGCCGGCTCGGAAGCCGGTGACGAGCTCCTCAAGCTGATCGCCCGCCTGCTGGTGGCGACGGCTCCTTCGGGCACCGTCATCGGCCGCTTGGGCAGCGACGAGTTCGGCGTGCTGTTCCTGAATCTGTCGCCGGAGGAGGGGCGGCGGCGGAGCGAAGACCTCTGCCGAGCGGTCGCCGACTTCCGCTTCGCCTGGCGCGACTCGGTTTTCGACCTCACCGTCAGCATCGGCTTGCTGACCCTGACGCGGGATGGTGGCGACGTGGCCCAGGTGCTGTCCTCCGTCGATGCCGCCCGCCACGCCGCCAAAGAAGCCGGTGGCAATCGGGTGCGCGAGTACCAGCCGGATGATCGCCTGGTGGCCGCCCGCACCGGCGAGATGCAGTGGATTCGGCGCATCCACAAGGCCTTCGAGGAAGACCGTTTTCGGCTCTACCGGCAGCGCATCGAGCCCCTCGGCGAGGGCGTCTCGCCGCTCTACGAGATCTTCATCCGCATGCAGACCGAAGAGCAGGGGCTGGCCTCGCCGGCGGCCTTCATTCCGGCGGCGGAGCGCTACCGCATGGTGCGCTCGATCGACTGCTGGGTGGTGAGCAAGGCCCTCGAGAGCCTCGAGCGACGCTTCGAGGAGGGCGCCTATCCGGAGGACTCCCGCTTCTGCATCAATCTCTCCGGCCAGTCCTTGAGCGAGGAGAGCTTTTTGCCCTTCGTGGTCGCCGAGCTCGAGCGCTGCGGCCTCGATCTGTCGCGGCTCTGCTTCGAGATCACCGAGACGGCGGCGGTCACCCATCTCGCCCAGGCGCAGCATTTCATCTCGGTGGTGCAGGGCCTCGGTTGCCGCTTCGTTCTCGACGACTTCGGCAGCGGCCTGTCGTCCTTCGCCTATCTCAAGAATCTGCCTGTCGACTACCTCAAGGTCGCCGGCGAGTTCGTGCGCGACATGACCGACCAGCGGGTCGAGCGGGCGCTGGTCTCGGCGATCGGTCAGCTCGGCAAAGAGATGGGGTTGCGCACCATCGCCGAATGGGTGGAGGACGAGCAGGCCCTCGAGGCGGTGCGCGAGATGGGCATGGACTACGCCCAGGGCTTCCTGCTCGACAAGCCTAGCCCCCTCTAGCAGGCTGCTGAAGAAGTCGCTTGGCGACTTCTTCAGCGCCTGCTAGCGGTCTGTTTCAGGGGGGCTAAAAGGCGCCCCCCTCGAGCGAACGCACATGTCGTTCGCCTATTGACAACTTTGAGCAGAAGAAGCAATGCTGGTAGGGGCAGGACACCAAGAACAAAGTATCGATTGCG